>DAOUDJ010000230.1:0-12008 GCA_034430795.1 Anaerolineales bacterium
CTCATCCTGGCGGCGCCGACAACGGGCAATCGCATACCGGCGTTCGTCTCTTTGCGCGTTCTCTACGGTCATCCCTTCGAGACGCCGGACGCGGACGCCCAAAAACAGAAAGTGGAAGAACTTTTCAACATGGGGGGGTCTGCAACTTCAGGTATGCAAACGTTGATCGAGGGTGGGATTGCGTATGTCTTCTACGGTCCACGCGAACAGGAGATCGGGAATCCGGCATGGCTTGCGGAACTCGAGTTGATCGGCGAATTTGGCGAGGTTCGACTCTTCAAGGTTGTTTCCCAATGAGCACCAGATCGCGCGAATGGATGCTTGCCCTTCTCGTGATGGCAATTGCCGGAGCGTTGTGGATCTTGCCGCTCACATTGCAGCCAAAGAGCGTGCCGTTTTGGCCGGGTGCGAGTTTCAGCGATCTGCTGATTTCTCACTGGCCGAATGCCGTTTGGATCAACCAATCGATTCGTGAGTGGGGGCAGATTCCACTCTGGAATCCAAACATCCTGTCCGGCATTCCTTTCGCGGCGGACCCGCTTTCCGGTCTCTGGTACCTTCCAAATTGGCTGGCGGTTGCTTTTCCAGCTGCGATCGCTTTTAACACCCTCTTCTGGGTACATCTCACCTGGGCGGGTTTGGGGGCTTGGGCGCTTGCCCGAGAGGAGGGGTTGAGTATGTGGGGGGCTGCACTTGTGGGACTTGTGTTTGGAGGCGCGCCGAAATTCGTCGCCCACATCGCGCTTGGACACATCGGGCTGGTTAGCGCAGTCAGCTGGACACCCTGGGTTCTTCTGCTTACAGCGAAAACCCTGCGTCAGATCCGGACCGAGGGTAGATGGCTGCGATGGAGCGCCCTGGCAGGGGCGGTTCTTGGTCTCGTTTTCCGTGCCGATCCGCGCTGGTCGATCCCTTTGATCGGGTTTGCTGTGGCGTATGGAATACGCAGCACGCTCCGTGACTGGCAAACTGACCCGGAGATCTTACGCAAGATCGCGCTCGCTGGAGTGGTTGCGGCAATATTTGCGGCAGCGATCGCTGCGTGCTTGGGGCTGCCGTTGTGGGAGTTCCTGCGGGAATCAACCCGCAGTGGGATCAGCGCGAACGAACGCGCCATCTTCTCACTCCCGCTCGAAGGGCTGTTGGGGACAATCTCAATTCTCGAGGGGACGCCAGAATGGCTGGCGTATTTCGGGGCAAGCGTTCTGGTCATCTCTGTCCTTTCAATGTTCAACTCGGACCGTCGCCCCTGGTTCTGGATCGGTGTATCGGTTTTTTCAACCATCCTCGCGCTAGGACCTGCAACTCCTCTTTTCAACCTTATCGACGCCATCCCCGGGGCGGATGTTCTACGCGTACCTGCCCGTTTCCTGTTTCTCAGCGCGCTCGGGTGGGCTTTTCTCGCTGGTTACGGTCTCGATACTCTCATTTCCAACAGAGGCGCCATAAAAACCAGAGGCATGAAGACTTGGTTGTTTGCGATAACAAGCCTCATCCTGGCTGTAAATATTGGGATAGGGATCATCGGCGGGGTGAATTCCATTCGTCAACTTGCACCGGTGATCACAGCCATCCTTGCCTTCGCTCTAATAAGCGCCTTCGTTGTCGGCCGAATCTCCCTGCGGAGAATCATCCCACTTGTCCTCGGAGTAGTGGTCGTCGACCTTCTCTGGATCAATATCGGACTTATCGAGGCGAAGTCGATGGAAGCAATCTTTTCAGACCGTTCCGAATTGGCCAGTTCTCTTCAATCGGATCATGGTACATCCCGTGTTTTTTCCCCCTCTTACAGTGTCCCCCAACCTCAGGCCGTATTAAACGGGGTGGAACTCGCCGACGGCGTCAACCCATTGCAGCTTTCAGCCTATCGCGATTACATGGAAGTCGCTGTGGGGCTTGATCCTGGTGCCTATGATGTCACCTTGCCATCCTTCCCGGATGGCAATCCCAGCACTCCGTGGGGTTTCAAGGCGGATAGGGATGCGCTCGGTCGGCTAAACGTCGAATGGATCGCCTCTCAGTATCCCCTCGAAGATGACCCGCTTATCCCGTTCGGGATTGTCGACGGCGTCTATCTCTATCGACTCGAGGGATCGCGAACCAGGTCCTGGATGGAGAGGGGGAGTCTGGAGAACGGTCAGGACTGGCAACCGATCTCGATAACGCAGTGGACGCCGAACTGGATCCGACTGGAGGCGGAAGGTCCAGGAGTCGTTGTTTTAAGTGAGGTCGCATATCCTGGCTGGCGTGTGCTTGTCGACGGAGAACCGTCTACGCTTACCACGGTGAATGGCTTGTTTCGAGCGGTTGAATTGGATTCAGGAAAACACGAAGTAATCTTCCAGTTCTATCCGGCAACCCTCATGTTTGGGATCGCGATTTCCGGTGTGGGGTTTCTGCTCCTGCTGTATCTATGGTTCAAACGATGAAGAGACAAGAACGGCAATGGTGCTTTTGGTATGGGGTGATCCTGGCTGGGATCACAACGCTTCCTTATTTGATCGGGATGGCAGTTCAGGGAGATGAATGGCATTTCACAGGCTTTGTCTTCGGTGTGGAAGATGGAAATTCCTACATCGCAAAAATGCTCTTGGGGCAGGTTGGAAATTGGTTGTTCCGCACACCGTATAGCATAGAAATCCAAAATGGCGTACTTGCCTTTCTCCCTTACTTATTGCTAGGAAAATTGGCGGCCCCTCCCGAATTGCACATTCAACTCGTCGTGCAGTTTCACATCTTTCGAGTGCTTTGCATACCCTTCACCGTGTGGGTGATATACCAATTCTTCAGCATTTACATCGATGATCTCCGCTGGCGGAGGTGGGCGACGGTCCTGGCAACGACCGGCGGCGGGTTGGGGTGGGTGGTTCTCTCATTGGGCGGGGGCGGTTGGCTGGGGAGTCTGCCATTGGAATGGATCTCGCCTGAATCGTTTGGGTTTCTCTCATTTTACGGGTTGCCGCATCTTGTCCTCGCCCGCGGGCTGCTGTTTCTGGCAGTCATCCTTTTCCTGCGCGCCGAAGACAGCCCAAAGTGGTCATGGCTCGCGGGAGGCGTGATTTTTCTGCTCCTTCTGATCCAGCCTCTATCCGTGCTCACGCTCGCCGCAGTGATTGGAGCGTATAATCTTCTGGTCTTCGTTTATAGTCTGCTGCAGCGAAAGCCCCAGATTTACCGGCCCCTCTTTTTCAACACTTTACGAATGATCGTCCCGCCGCTGCCATTATTCGCGTATTTCGTATATTCCTTCTCGACCGACCCTTTTTTAACAGCGTGGACAGGACAGAATCAGATCCTCTCGCCACATCTATTTCATTATCTTCTGGCGTATGGCTTGATGATCCCATACTTGATTGTGCCTTTCCGAAAAAGGGTATGGCAAACCCGACTTCAATGGCTCCTGCCGATTGGGTGGCTGGTGGTAGGTCCATTGTTGGCATACTTTCCTCATAATCTACAGCGCCGCCTCCCGGAGGGTATCTGGGTTGCGATTATCGTGCTAGCCGCGTTGGGGATGGCAGAGCTATGGCGCCGCCAGCCATGGGGTAAGTTGATCGTAAGCTTCACGATAGCGTGTGCCCTCATTTCAAGCACTCTCCTCCTGATCGGCGGCATGCAAGCAGCCGCCGGACCAGATTTGCCCTTGTTTCGACCCGATGGCGAGGTGCGAGCCTTCCAAGAATTGGAGAGGATCTCGCCGCAGAATAGCGTCGTCCTGGCTTCATATGACACCGGGAATGCATTGCCGGCGTGGGTCCCGGTGCGCGTCCTTGTCGGGCATGGACCGGAAAGCGCCAACCTGGACGAGTTATTGCCTGTGGTTTCTGCGTTCTTCGACGAGAGGGGGGACGCGATTCAGCGCGAGAGGTTCTTAGAAGAGCAGCAGGTTGACTTCGTCTTCTACGGACCTTACGAAAGGGAGTTGGGGGGGTGGAATCCTGATTCATCATCCGGCTTGATTCTTCGTTATAACGAGAACGGATATCGTATTTACGAGGTTTCAGTATCACCGTGAAAATCCAGCGCACTTATCTAGTTTGGATCCTGATCGTAAGCGGACCGATCCTGCTCTTTGGACCGATGCTCATCAGGGGCGAAGTCCTGTACTGGGGCACACCGATGCTCCAATTCGTTCCGTGGCATCAGTTTGCGCTTGATGTGCTTAAGTCGGGCCATCTTCCGCTCTGGAACCCATTGCTCGGGATGGGGGCTCCGTTGCTCGCGAATTACCAGTCTGCACTGCTCTACCCGCCGAATTTACTGCTCTTTCTCTTCGGGCCTGAGTACGGGCATGGTGTTCTCGTAACGCTTCATCTGATTTGGGCGGGGATGGGGATGGCTTTGCTCGTGCGGCGGCTCGGGTTGGGGCGCCTCTCTCAGGTCATCGCCGGCTTGAGTTACAGCCTCTCGGGCTACCTGGTTGCAAGGACATGGTTCATCAGCATTAACCACGCGGCGGCATGGCTGCCCTGGATCATCTACGCGACCGACAGGCTTTTTGAATCTATTCCCCGCAAGAATCTCCGCCAATATTTTCCATCGGTTTTCCTTTTAGCGGTAACCTTTGGTTTCCAGTGGCTGGCGGGACATGCACAAACGGCCTGGTACAGCCTGTGTCTGAGTGCTGTTTGGTTTCTCTGGCGTGCAATTTCTCTCGATACATGGCGAGATCGACTTCGAACTGCGTCCGCGTACCTATCGGCCGGCGTCCTAGGTTTCGTTTTAACCGCTGCCCAATTACTTCCAACCCTGGAATATTTACTGAACACGGCGCGTGCGGCAACTGTAGACCCAGAATTGGCGATGACATATTCGTTCTGGCCGTGGCGCGCTATAGGTCTCCTCTTGCCTGATCTATTCGGAAACCCCTCCAGGGGGAATTACTGGGGGTATGCTAATTTCTGGGAGGATGCGATCTACATCGGCATCATCCCTCTTGTTTTCGCAATTCTCGCGATCGTGACGAGCCTGCGCGGCAAGGGGTCACGTTCCAGCTTGGGGAGATTCCTCACGCTTATTTCTGTTGTGGCTGTGCTCCTCGCGCTGGGTAAGAACACGCCTGTCTTCCCCTTCCTCTTTGATTATGTACCTACCTTTGACCTGTTTCACGCACCTGCGCGCTGGAACCTGCTCCTGGTTTTCTCGCTCGCCCTCCTGGGCGCGATGGGTGCAGATCAATGGAGAACCCCTTCTGGAAGAGCTCTCTACTGGATCCGTCTTGGAACGGCCGGTGCGGCGATCGTTGGTTTGGCGGGATATATAGGGGCGCGCTGGTTGGGAGACATCGAGTCGACCTTCGTCCGTGCATTTGCAATTGCCGGTGTCGGTTTGGCATTTGCCGGATTGCTTACGCTCTTCGTCGACAAATCCCGGACGAGATTAACTATGATTCTTGCCGGAGGGATTCTGCTGATTGACTTGCTCATCGCCGGAAGCGGCTTGAACCCATCCATTTCACAGGGAGTATATGAGAGAGATGCAGCATCCGTTGCCATGTTTGGCCGTAGCCATCGCCTGTATATGACCGCTGATCTGGAGTATGCGCTGAAATTCTCTCAAACCCACCGCTTCGACACATTTGACCCGGGGATTGACTGGCGGGTAGTCCGTGAAATCGGCTTACCGAACACACCTTCGCTTGACGGCGTACCCTCGGCGAACAATTTCGACCCCTTCGTTCCAGAGCGGTATCAAACATGGATTGATGTTCTCGAAACCCTTCCCTCAACAGATCAAAAGCGTCTCTACCAACTGATGGATGTCGCCTGGCTGGCATCTGAAGTGTCCGGAGATCTAAAGGCTGTCCGCTACGAACCCATTAAGGGCTCAACCCGGGTGAGGCTGGTCCCGAATGCTGTCCCTGCCTCGAGCGCTGAAGAAGCGCTCCGGCTAGTCATCAATCCCTCCTTCAATCTGGATGACCAAGTCGTCATTGAAACAAACTCCGCATCCCTCCCTCAAGGGGAGCGTGGCGGTATCTATCACCTCCTTGAAGAACAGGATCCGAATCGGGTTGAGATAGAAGTAACGACGTCAGGCGGCGCTTGGCTTGTCCTTTCGGATGTTATGTATCCGGGTTGGCGAGTTCAAGTGGATGGCGCAGAAGCTGAGCTCTACCATGCAGATTATCTATTTCGTGGAGTATGGGTGCCGCAGGGGACTCATGCGGTCGACTTCTCATATCAAGCTCGCTCATTTTGGCTTGGAGCGGCCGTGAGCCTTCCCTCCTGGGTTCTCGCATTGTTTCTCTTCATACGATGGCGCGAAGAGTAAAGCCGTTCTGGCCTGCGGCCCTCACGCTCATCATATCCGGCGCCTACATCCTTTGGCGCCTGATCTCCGTCAATATGGACGCCGCTGCCTTAGCGGAGATCGGTACTCGTTACGCTGATCTCAATCCGGATGGAAACCCTGGCTACGACGGGCAGTTCGCTTTGTATGTCGCCCGCGACCTAAACCCGCAGAGTGTCGCCGATCATCTTGATGTTCCTGCGTATCGTTATCAACGGATCCTATACCCGGTACTAGCGCGAATACTTGTTGGAGGCAGTCCGACTCTCATCCCCTGGTCTCTCTTGTTTGTGAATCTGTTCGCGCTTGTCGCGGCTACAGGGTTGCTCGCCGCATTCCTCTCCGAGCGAGGTTACTCCTCACACTATGCGTTGATTTATGGGTTATGGGTGGGCCTTGTCGCCGCGGTGGGGTTGGACCTTCATGAACCACTGGCCTATGGGTTGGTGATCCTCGGGTGGTTCTGGCGCTTTCGAAATCGACCAGTATTGGGTGCAGTTGCATTGGGCCTGGCGCTTTTTACAAAAGAGACGACAGTGCTTTTCTGGATCGCAGCTTTGGTAAGTGATTTTGTGCAGCGCGGGGAGAAATCGTCTAAATGGACGTTAATCGCGGGGGGAGTGCTGTTTGCACTATGGCAAGCCTGGTTGTGGTGGACGTTTGGATCGCCGGGGATCGGCAGCGGTGGAGATATGGCGACAGGGTTCGAGTGGATACCATTCATGGGATTGCTGCGCATCGGTACGGAAAGCCTTCCGGCTCTGGCGTTATTCCTGGCTATTCTTGGTCCGTCAATTGTGTTTCCAACGCTATGGGGTTTAGTTAACTCGGTGAAAACTCTCTGGGATGGCGCGCAAGACGCGACGGCACTGGCGTTATTCACAAACAGCCTGGCACTTCTTTTTATCCCATTCTCAACTTTCAGAGAACCGTTGGGCATCGTTCGTGTGGCGACCGGCCTTGTGCTGGCAGTGGTCCTTTTCTCGGTACAGTATATGCGCAGGAAAACGTTGAACTACGCGATGTTCTGGATCGCAATGCTTGTGATGCTGCTTAACTCATAAACTCGATAGATCGTAGGATTAGCGCCGGCGACGACAGATACTGGTCAACATTCGCCGGAACAAGGTAAAATCGATAACGCCCTTCACTTACGGACCATCCTCATAGCCTCGCAGAGGAGAATTCATGTCTGAGATACAAGATGTCACCAATCAATTGCTCGAGAACGTCGAAAAAGTGATTGTGGGGAAAACAGACGCGATCCGTTTGACAATCACGGGACTGCTTTGCCAGGGGCATATCCTCATTGAGGATGTTCCGGGGACGGGGAAAACGATGCTTGCTAAAAGCATCGCCCGATCGATTGGCGGCACCTTCAGCCGCATCCAATTCACCCCCGATATGCTTCCGAGTGATGTGACCGGCGTGTCGATCTTCAACCAGAAAACAAACGAATTCGAATATCGTCAGGGACCGATCGTTGCTCAGATTGTTCTTACGGATGAAATCAATCGAGCAACGCCTAAAACCCAGGCTGCTCTATTGGAGGCGATGGAGGAACATCAGATCACAGTTGATGGAAAAACCTACCCTTTGCCAGAGCCTTTTCTTATCTTGGCTACGCAAAATCCGATTGAATATGAAGGTACGTTTCCACTTCCTGAAGCCCAGATGGATCGCTTCCTCCTGCGGATCAGCTTGGGATATCCGGGGACAAATTATGAGGTGCGAATGCTGACGAATCAGCAGCTGCACCACCCGATCGACGATCTGGATCAGGTCATCGAAATTGCCGAATTGCTGAGTGCACAGGAGGCTGTGAGGCGCGTAACGGTTACAGACGAAATCAAGCGCTACATTGTGGATTTGGTCGAAACAACTAGAGGCCACGGGGAAATATATCTTGGCGCGAGCCCGCGCGGGAGTCTGGCACTGTTCCGCACATCACAGGCACGGGCGGCTATCCTTGGCAGAGAATATGTCCTGCCGGATGATGTTAAGGCATTAGCTGTCCCCGCTCTCGCTCACCGCTTGATTGTTGGCTCGGCTGCACGCATTCGTGAGGTCGACGCAGTGGATGTTATCGAGGAAGTACTCGAAAAGGTCCCTGTGCCAGGGGGTGAGGTTGGCTGATGTTTTCGCGTGCACGTGTCGTCCTCGCCCTTTTCGTTATCTGCCTGATTGGGGCTAGAGTTACCGGGCGAGATCTTTTCTATAGCCTCACCTACCTCTGGGGAGGTTTGCTTATTGTTGCCTATATCTGGTCGTGGACAACATTGAGCGGTGTGACGATCGTTCGCGAGCCGCGTTCAACCCGCGCTCAAGTAGGCCAGCTTTTCATCGAGCGTTTCACGCTTTCCAATCTAAGTCGAATCCCCAAGCTATGGGTGGAAACGAAGGATACCTCCGACCTTCCAGGCTTCAGAGTTACTACCGTGGCGATCGGATTGGGATTGGGGGACACATCCGATGTAGGTGGGCATCAATCGGTAACTGTAGCTTCCGGGTTTGGAAGGGGGCAAACCAGGCGCTGGTTGATGAGGACACTTTGCACACGCCGAGGCCGTTTCCGCTTAGGACCCGTGACGCTGTGTTCTAGTGATCCTTTCGGAATCTTCCCACGCGTGCGTGAGATCCCGGCTGCCCATCACGTTGTTGTATTGCCGATGACGGTGCCGCTCGAAGGTTTCCCCATTCCGAGCGGACGACTACCCGGGGGCGAGGCGCTGAGGCGTCGTACGCATCAGATCACACCAAACGCATCGGGTGTGCGGGATTATGTGCCTGGTGACAGCTTCAGCCGGATTCACTGGCGTTCAACAGCACGCCTTCAGAAATTGATCGTAAAGGAATTTGAACTCGATCCACTGGCCGAAATCTGGATCATAGTTGATGCTGCGCTGAGCCCGCATTTCGAGCTTCAGCAGCCTGCTGAGCGAGCGAAGGTGAAGGATGACGACATATTTAAACTTCCACCTTCAACCATCGAGTACGGGGTGACAGCTGCAGCCTCGCTGGCGATGCATTTCTTGCAGCTCAATCGGGCTGTGGGGTTCATCGCCTATGGTGCGGCGCGCCAGGTAATACAGCCGGAGCCCGGCGAGGCACAGCGCTTACGATTGCTTGAGTCGTTGGCAGTATTGAATGCTGTAGGGGATACTTCTCTACAAGATGTGGTTAAAATTGAGGGGCCAAGAATCCCTCAGGGAGCCACCGCGATTTTCATCACACCATCGGTCAGCAACGACATGCTCGCAGGCATCCGCAGGCTGCGGCATACAGGACGTCAGCCCGTGCTTGTGCTGCTTAACGCCGCAAGCTTCGGTGGACCCGAAGGCTCACATACAATCGCTGATGCCGCGCAGCGGTCGGGGATAACAGCACGAATTCTAAGTTATGGGGATAATCTCGGAGAGGTCTTAGGATCCCCAACGCGTCCTCTTCGCGCCCAGCGAATCGCCTGATCTAATCAAAAGCTCATGGAGAGCGATAGAATGCGTCGGACTTTATTATTGATTGTTGTTTTCACCGCTGGGATGACCACGCTGGGCATCGAGCTCACTGCTTCACGCCTGCTGGGAAATGTCTATGGGACGAGCAACATCGTCTGGGCAAACATCATTGGTCTCATCCTCATATATCTCACGGCGGGGTACTTCCTCGGAGGGCGCTGGGCCGACCGCTGGCCGTATCCTACCCCCTTCTACCGGCTGATTCTCTGGGCATCCTTCACCGCAGGGTTAGTTCCGATCATCGCTCGTCCCGTCTTGTTGAGAGCGGCGATGGCAGTTGAGCATCTGGAAACCGGACTGATGCTGGGGTCGTTTCTATCGATCCTCGTGCTTTTCAGCGTACCCATCACGTTGTTGGGGTGCATTTCCCCATATGCTATTCGCCTGTCTATCGAGGATACGGATCATGCCGGCCGCGTTTCAGGTAGGATCTATGCCCTCTCGACAATGGGCTCGATACTCGGAACTTTTGTTCCGGTCCTTATTCTGATCCCAACCATTGGAACGGCGCGAACATTCCTTGTTTTCAGCTTCACCTTGATGGCCGTTGCCTACATTGGACTGGGGTTGCACGACCGTCGCCAAGCGCTCATCCACTTATGGATGCCGATTTCCCTCGCGGGGTTGGCGTTGTTTACGCTTGGCGGTCCGATTAAGGCGAGTTCGGGTCAAATATTTGAAGCGGAGTCTTCATACAATTACATCCAGGTGATCGAAAAAGACGGAGTTCGTGAGCTGCTGTTGAATGAAGGTCAGGGGATTCATTCGGTATATACACCCGACCTGACCGCCACATACGGAACATGGGATTATTTCTTGGCCGCGCCTTATTTCAATCCACCCGGTGAGGGTACGGAGGTAAAAAGGCTGGGTCTAATTGGTTTAGCGGCCGGGACGATCTCGAAACTGTACACTGAGGTTATCGGTCCAGTACCCATCGATGGTTGGGAAATCGATCCGGAGATCGTTGAAGTGGGGCGTACTTTGTTTGATATGACGGAGCCCAATCTCAACGCGATCGTCGCGGATGGTCGATGGGGTCTTGCGCATAGTCCTTATCAATATTCGGTGATCGGCATCGATGCTTACCGGCTTCCGTATATCCCCTGGCACCTGACAACGCGTGAATTCTTCGAAGAGGTCCGGTCTCATCTTGAGCCAAACGGCGTAGTTGTGATTAACATCGGGAGGACGCCGGATGACCGGCGCTTGATCGAAGCATTTTCAGGGACGATGGGAGTCGTTTTCCCAAGCGTTCACGTCGTCGACGTGCCGAATACATTCAATACAATCGTGTTTGCGACCGTGATGGAAACGGATCCCGAGAACCTTGTCGCTAATGAACTCGCGCTGGTTTCAAAGGAAACTCATCCCCTGCTGTTGGATATTCTGCATCGGACGATCCAAAATTTGCAGCCTACACCTGCATCCAATATTGTTTTCACGGATGACTTGGCGCCCGTCGAGAAAATTACTAATTCCATTGCCTTGCGCTTCATCCTTGGGGGAAGCGTGGAAAGCCTTCGTTGAGGAGACGCTAATGAACTCCGTGAAACAATCCATACCATCCAGAGTTATTTATAGGCTTATCCAGGTCCTGCTCCCGTTTGTCATTGTCCTGACGAGCGTGCGCCTGGTGCTTTACACAATCGATGTCTGGGTCAAAATCGAATACCGTATGCCCGGTTTCCCCGTGGATCTTTATGGTTTCAGCCTGGATGATCGGATCTATTGGTCATCCATCGATATCGATTACCTGTTAACCGACACAGAAAATAATTACTTCGATGAATTCACGCTCGATGATGGTTCGCCCATGCATAATGACCGCGAACTCAGCCATATGCAGGATGTAAAAGATCTGCTTGAGACAGTCTGGAAGGTGTGGGGCTCAGGGATCTTCCTCTTGCTCGCGCTCGCCGCCGTGTTGTGGTGGCTGGATAGTCGAGCTGTCTCGCTTCGAGCGGTGATTGCCGGCTCAAAACTGACGGTCTTGCTGATGATCTTCCTTGTAATTTTCCTGTTAGCCGCATTTGGCGTTCTGTTCGTTGGATTCCACCGCATTTTTTTTGAGGGCAGCACGTGGCTTTTCCCGCTCTCTGATACCTTCATCCGTCTCTACCCAGAACGATTCTGGCGCGACATATTTGCACTCCTCGCTGGCGTCACTGTTCTTCTTTCGGGGTTGATTGGCGGCGTCGC
>DAOUDJ010000231.1:0-8108 GCA_034430795.1 Anaerolineales bacterium
TAATGCTGGCTGAGTGCATCCTGCGAAAATCTTCTGACCCTGATCTTCGGGAGCGAATCCAACGCCCCCGATCCTGGTTCATTGGCTCCGACGTTTTTTACCAATTCTCTCAACTCAACGGTTTTTTTAATTTCGCCAATCAAAAATATAAGGACGAGGCCGAGATCTGCGCTGACTACCCCGGTGTCCGGGAAACCCTCCTACAAGGAAGATTCCCGGACGACATCGTCAACAGTCTAAAATCACTTCTTGCGGAAGCCGGAGATTCTCCATTGATCGTGCGCTCATCCAGTCTATTAGAGGACTCTTTTGGAACATCCTTCGCAGGAAAGTACGATAGCTTTTTCTGCCCTAACCAGGGCGGCCCAGAAAAAAACTTGGACCAACTCCTGGCCGCGATAAAAAGTGTGTACGCAAGTGTTTACGGCCCAAACGCATTACTCTATCGGCGATACGCTGGCCTAACCGATTACGATGAGCGTATGGCGATACTCATTCAGGAAACAATAGGGCGGAGGGTTGACCGCTTCTTCCTGCCGGATGCAGCCGGTGTCGCCTTCTCGCGCAATCAATTTCGCTGGAGCCCACGCATAGACCGTGAAGCCGGATTCATACGCCTCGTGTGGGGCTTGGGCACGCGTGCTGTTGAGCAGGTGGACGGCAACCCTCGCCTCGTCGCACTCAGCCACCCGGATATGCGGCCGGAATCGTCGCCAAAGGAAATCCACAGAAACGCGCAGCCCTATGTCGATCTTATTGACCTTCATGAGAATAGCCTTAAGACAATGCCCGTACAGGAAGTTGTCGGCTCTAGCACTCCCTACCTAAGGTGTGTAGCACAGATCTACGAGCAGGATTACTTTAGAGATCTGATCGGAACGCCACAAGGGAAAGAAAGGGACAACCTTGTCATCACCTTTAATGGCCTCTTGCGACGTACAAGCTTCCCGAGCCTCATGCGCCGCATGTTCGACACACTCGAGACTGCATATGGAGGCCCGGTCGACACTGAGTTCGCCATCATCCTCGAGGACTCTGGGGACCACCTACCCATCCCGCGGATTTACCTGCTCCAATGCCGTCCTCAGAGCCATTATAAAGATAGGGAGGTCGAGCTTCCACACGACATCCCCCAAGAAAAACACCTTTTCATGACCACCCATATGGTTCCGGATGGCTTTGTACAAAAAGTTCGCTACGCGGTGTATGTTCCTCCACAAACCTACTATAGGGTTGAGAAGCGATCGGACAGGCAGGAGATCGCCCGCCTCATTGGACGAATCAACAAGTACCTCTGTGATGAGCGTTATGTATTAATTGGTCCGGGTCGATGGGGGAGCAACAACCCCCTCCTTGGAATCCCTGTGACTTATAGAGACATTTACCACTCTCGTGCGCTCGTCGAGTTAGCGCTTGGCGAACAATCTCCGGAGCCTTCATACGGAACTCATTTCTTCCAGGATTTGATTGAGGCTAACATCTTCCCCCTGGCGATATCTATCGATGATGCTCAAGCCGAATTTAATCAGCAGTTCTTCGATGAGAGCAAGAACATCCTGGCTGATATTCTTCCGGAAGATGCTTCCTGGTCTGAACACGTTCGAGTCCTGGACATTCCTGCCATCACCGATGGCGAGCTGCTTGAATTAGTAATGAATGGGGATGCTGGAGAGGCTATCGCCTACTTAAAATCTTACGGTGATTAACTCACGGCGTCATGAATGCCCCTCAAGATCTACTATCGCCGAGATTTTCCTTCGTGCGACCATGCGTGTTCGCCGATGAGGGGGACAAAAGCTACCGGAGCTAACTTCTCGCAGATCAGCTTCTGCCCCTCGCGCCTCCAGAGCTCAAGCACTTGCCCCACCCGACTCCCCACGGGGACAACCAATCTTCCGCCTTCGCTTAGCTGATCCTCAAGCGGCTTTGGAACCTCGGGCGCCGACGCCGTTACGATGATGGCTTGATAGGGAGCATGCTTGGGCAATCCGCAAGATCCGTCGCCCACGACAACTTCGATGTTCTCCAGCTGCAGCGAATGCAACAAAGACCGCGATCTCTCCGCCAATTCCGGAATTCGCTCTACGCTGTAGACTTTTTTTGCTAAATGCGCCAGTATGGCCGCCTGATATCCCGATCCTGTGCCGATTTCGAGTACGGTCTCATCGCCTTTCAGGCAAAGGAGTTCGGTCATCAACGCAACGATGTATGGCTGGGAAATAGTCTGATTGTTTCCAATGGGGAGAGGCGCATCGATATACGCCAGGTGCATTTGTTCTGGAGGTACGAATTCGTGACGCGGAATGGCAAGCATCGCCTCAAGCACACGCTCATCACGAATCCCACGACGGACCATTTGCTGGTCAACCATGCGCTTCCGCTCGCGTGAATATGCTTCTATCTCAGACATGCTCGCTATATCCGATTATACGCCGGCGCTGATGTCCGAGAAAACACAGTTTGCCCGGTAAAATACCCGGGCAAACGTCGAATAAAGGGTTATGATTGAACATTTTCAGCCATCAGACGCGAAGCGCTGCTCGTCCCATACATCCGCAACATTATGATAGCCGGCTTGCTCCCAGAAACCCAATCGATCCTCTGGCAGAAACTCCAAGCCTGTCAACCATTTCCCACCTTTCCAAAGGTAGATGTCTTTTAGATCTTCCCTTCCGGGGATTGCTCCGACGACTCCACGGAGCGGATAGCCGTGATCGGGGGTGAGTGGTTGCCCATCAAAGTGTGTTGCCAACAAGAAATTATCCGACATAGCTACGGAGATGGGCATGTTTGTCGAATAACCATACTCACAATGCTGCAACAGGAACTTCGCCGCGGGTTTGACTTTGAAGATCTCCTGCTGCACGAGCGTCTGTAAGGAAACCCCCTCCCATTCAGTGTCGAATTTGCTCCAGCGAGTTACGCAGTGGATGTCCATCTTGAGCTTGGTCCGCGGTAATTCCAAAAACTCATCCCAAGTCCAATTCACTTCTTGTTCCACCTCGCCCCAAACCCGGAAAGCCCAAGTGGAGGGGTCAAACGAGGGGATCGGACCATAATGCAAAACCGGGAATTTTACCGTCAACGATTGTCCAGGAGGAAGCCTGCCCTCTTGGGAAATTCTCCCCTCTAATCCTCGCCTCGCACTTTGACCTTCAGACATCACTTCGCCCTCCAAATTTCATTCATTATATCAACTTCAACATTCGCACAGGAAACTCCGAGCCAGTAAATATCGTCATGGATTCGTGCGTGCCCTATCGAACAGCAGATTCTGCCATGAAAATGAATCTTTTCCCTCGATTTGTGACCATCCTCAAGGAGCTCACCCTTCTCTCTCTCCTGTGGCTGGCTCATCACCCTGCTCCGCTCCCTCCAATACAACAAGGGAATCTGTGTATGGTTAGCTGGAGTGCATAGAAATGCACCCCAGCTGAGTCGTTACACTAAGAATCGCTGTGAATATGGCGTTTGAATTCGCTTAGCGCACTTGCACACTCCCAATACCCAGATCAATCACCACCTCGATCTGTTTTTCGGCCGCAGCATAGCCTGGCGATAGATAGAAATCCCCATCGCGCGTATAGTCGCTTGGAACTTGCACGTTCCCAATACCAACGTCGGCACGTAAGCGAACACCCGCATCTTTAGGAATCACAACCCGGATCTCACCTATCCCCCCCTCGAGAACAATGTCCATATTGTCCGCAGCTGGCAACAACAGGATCGTTTGCCCTACTCCATGCTTTACTAGTAATTCGCCGATCTGGAGATCGCGGAGATCCAGCTCCGCCTTCCCCACACCGAAGTCAACGACCATATCAATGGCCACACCCGGATGCAGAGCGAGATCCCACGATGGTTGATCACTCCACTCGCTGAAGAATGGCACAACGATGACCCCTTTAGTCCACAGATCGATCGTCGCCCGTGTGCCAGAGAAATCAACCGTCTCACCAATCTCCTCACCGCTGAACGGTCGAACCTCGCCTTTTATCAGTGCCTTCGATCCCTTTGGTAATGCGTCAACAAGCAGGTATCCAACCGCGGGATCGAGGGTAACGGTTGCATTCCCCACATTTCCCAGAGGGATCTCGACACTCTGGACTGCGTATTTCCATCGAGGTTGGTTATCGAAGAAGACAATACCGCCAGCCAAGATTGCGAGAATTACCACTAAAGAAATTGCAGATCCCCATGCTGAGCGGTGACCGATAAGTATATCGAGCCCGACTGCGATAAGCAGGATCGGCCAGAAACGCAGGACAATGTCCCAGGCGTTCAGCTCGACCAAACCCAAGTTGTTCAACAGAAAAATCACCCCAAGTGCAATCAGGATAACCGGTCCAGTAATACTGGGCCGACGATAGCGATCATTCATTTCATTCACTCCTTACTCGGCATATGAGCAAGAACACAGCTTCTGTCTATGCCGCAAACCAACGTGATTAGAGCGACCATAGGATTGCGAGCGAGAGCATTCACCTACCCGGTTCATCCTCTAACAGCATGCGGCTCGCTTCAGCGTGGGCGAAACAAAGAACCCAACAGGATCATTAACCCGGCTCCGATCAAGATGATCGGCCACAACAATCCGGAGAATTGACCTCCGCCCAAGAAATAGCCGAAGATCGCGAACATGATCAGGCTCACCAGGATGGCTCGGCTGCCATCGTGCAACGCCTGGCGAGTATTACCTGCGAGCAAGCCGGAGACGATCACGCCTACGCCCACGAAACCCGGTATGAGCGTCCAGATGTACGCCCAACTCTCCCAGCTGCCCGTTGCATTCTGCCAATATAGAATCCCGCCGATTCCGCCCACAATCACGGCTGGAATCGCCAGGGTCGGCGTGCTGGTCAGCAACCCCATCAATAAAAGGAAAATGCCCACCCCAATCACAAGCAGGGGCCAATTCCCCTTTAGATCTATGAACGCGAAGCTGTCAGGAAATATTTGTGCCGCCAGAAATGCGGCACCGATCAATATGATGAGCACCCCGGCCACTAAGTTTGATCGTTGTCCTTGCTCCATGCTAGCCTCCCATTTCCATTTACGCAGATGACACGATTAAGTCGCGCGGATTTTCCCGCCTTTATCCTACATCATCTTCTATTTATGAATGTCTGATCTTAGGGTTTAGATTCGTGTTTGATCCGTTCAATTACGGTCGATCCGCTTCTGATGCCAGCAGAACTGGGGATCCACGAATTGTATAAGCATTCACCGATAGCCCCTTTTGGCTTCCTGCCCTGGGTTACACAGAGTTCTTAAAATCGTAGATCCCGTTCCTCACGGGCCAAATACGTTTACATCCCTTGCAGCTCAGGCCCTCTGTTGTCTTTTGTAGGTCAAGCGAATGACACTCTGGACAGCGCCAGATCGAGCCCTCGCGCACGTTCCCGTGCACACCTTCAATCGAGGCATATTGAAAAACGCTAGGGGTCAATTGAGCCCAATCACCCGTGTGCTGCATCATTGAATCAAGTGCCACCAACACGTTAAGCGGGACCAGCCGTTTGAGAAGATTAATGCGAAAGTGAGAAACCGTTAGCCTCCGCCCGGGCGAAAACCCCGCCTGCTTCAACCATTTGGTGACGACTCGTGGATGGAAATTGAAATTCAATTCTGTGAACTCGATCGCTTCGGGGGTGAATGGGCTCCAGCCCTGCCGGCGAAAAACCCAACGGGCGATGGTTTTGAGGTTGCGTTTGTTTGCGTATTCGAGGATGAAGGTCGACCCCGGGATAAGAGTACGTCTAATTTGGCTCAGCGCGTTTTGTGGTTCCACCAAGTGATGAAGTGTTCTGATCATTGTCGCGGCATCGAAGACTTCTTGGGCGAAGGGTAAGTGATAAACGTCGCCGACGACATAAATATAGCGCTCACTCTCACCAAGTCTCTGCTGCGCCAACTCAATCTGCGTTCGCGAATAATCAAGCAGAACAATCTGCTGAAAACCCGTATATCGAGATGTATTTCTCCCGGCGCCTGCGCCCACTTCCAACAACCGTGCTCCACCCTCGGGCAGCAATCGCTTGAGAGCAATCGCTTCCACTCGATCCTCGTACTCTCGACTCCCTTGTTCCCAGAATTTCTCCTGGTAATCTGAGCCCTCATAATCACAAATCGGTGTTCGGTTGTTGCTCATTTCACACCATGGAAACGCCGGTCACCTGCGTGCCCGGCGAAGTAATAACTCAATTGTACTCTCTCAAACTCGTGGTGTCAGTCGCCTTTTCAAGATTATGAATCTACATAGCGCGTTTCGTCCAGCTCACGCTGAACCTTCGCCTCACCGCCTTCAGGCTCCTGCTCCAACAATCCGATTTCCGCATCGGAGCGGAAACGTGCTTCTGCCTCATCAAGCGCGGTGCGACTAGCACGCGGGATAATTGCCCATTTGCCACAATGCGGACACCGCGCCAGTTTCCCAACCAATAGATTTGGCGAGAAAAAATGTCTGGCATAAGGAAAACCACAGCGCCGGCAGACTGCCCCCCCGGCAGGACCGTAATTTCCAAGCTTGAACCCGTCAAAACGGCGGCCCATGAGCGCTGGAAGGAGAGCTCCAAGCCCAATAAGTATAACGATTCCAACGATCAATGGGATGGCGATATTGGCTGCCTGTTGCCAGCTCTCCTCCGCGCTGACGAACTCTAACCTTATCTCATCCGCGAATACTTCTGCGCCGCTTGCCGTCGTCCCAACAGCTGACAGCGTATGCACACCTAACGCATATTCACTGGTGCTGAAGGAAAACCTAAAAGGAGATTCTGAGACTTCCGCAAAGAAATCTCCATCGATCAAGTATATAACCCGTTCAAGATCCTGCGGTCCGGTGGCAGAGATCGTAAACCGTCCCTGAATTTGCCCACCGCCCCTGTACCCGAAATCGCGCCGCAGATATAGGCTCAACTTATCATCTACATCCTGGGCATATACGGAAATAGTTAAGGAAGAAGCCAATAGGACAATTAAGAGAATTTTCGCTTTCCTCATCATCACTCCTCACTTCCAGCGCGTTAGGATTGCCTCGCGCTGAAAGAGCTGCGTTGCGAACGCCAGCAAACCAACATCGAGCACGGTGACCCCTATTGCCATCCAAAGGATCATTGTTTCGTTGATAAAGATCAAACCCGTGATCTGGGCGAAGAAAAGACCCAGAAGCGGGAGGATGACCAACATAGATATCTGCTCTGCCACGCGGGGATCGTTGGCTCGAGAGGATACCATTATGGCGATACTCACAGCCGCAATAGCCAACAACGGTCCAACCACCACGATAGCAAACAGCCAGATTGGGGCCGTAACCTGCTGTAATAACGCAGTCCCCTCGGTGATGATAGCTACTCCTATCGAAAAAATGAAGAACCCCAGCCATGTCGCTCCGATCGCGGGAAGCGCTGCGGCCACCGCCTTGCCGGCGAGAAGCTCGAGAGTCGTCACCGGGGTCGCCAGCACTGGTTCCAGCGTCCTCGTTGTTTTCTCACCCACAATACTGTAGGAAGCGAATGTCGCCGGTATAACGAGCGGCATCAACATAAACAACAGCATAAACTGACTCACGATGAAGTATTGTCCGCAGGTTTCACTGTCCAACCCTTCACACAAGTCCGCAAAGCTGGCAGGCATATCCGCTGCCGATAAATCAGCCATCTCTCCTGGAGATCCCATGGTGTAGAGGATAATTAACGGCAGGGCGGTCATCATTAGCGGCATGAAAACTACCGTAAAGAGCACAAAGCGATTCTTGAATACTTCTGCCCAATCTTTGCGCGCGATCACCCAGATTTTCCTCATAATCCACCTCTCAAACGAAACCCCATTATTTTTAAGTGCGTTGTATCCCCTCCACCTCATTACCCACTCTTACCAAGGTGTAGTTATGTAAAGTAACACGAAGACGGTATTCTCGCCAATACATGTATGAAAGAGGGGGGCAATTACCCTACTAGGCGTAAATATACATCTTCCAAAGACCGGCGCAACTCGCCAACAAATTGGATATCCGCGCCGGCATCCACCAACGCCCGGATCAATTGCGGGTTATTCCTCTCCGGGTCGTCAAGCGCGACGACCAACTTGTTATCCTTTGTCTCAACGGA
>DAOUDJ010000232.1:0-3817 GCA_034430795.1 Anaerolineales bacterium
AGACATCTAAAATAGGGTGAGATGAAATCAACGGAATAGTCTTGCATGAAAGGATCTCCTGATGACTGATTATGATGATGACGCCTTTGGCGGCGAGATGTTTGGTGATTTCCTCGATACGATCAAGCCTGGGTCAAGAGTCTCACGCGGCGATCCTGGGCTTCTGCGATACAGGCAGGGGAATGATGCTCGGGATTGGTCCGGGGCCGGTGGCAGCAAGTATCTACCTGGCGATTGGCATATGCTGTGCGGATCGTTTAGGAAAATGTTCACGGTCAGGAAGTCAGGAGGCTTCGAGGTCACTTTTCCTGTACCCTTTGCTGAACCTCCAATTATCATAGTCTCAATATCGGGTACACTGCCGGCCTTCGAAGAGGTGAGATTCCAGTCAACGATACAATCGGCTGCTGTGTTCGAAGTCTATTGGTGGTCCACAAACTTCTTAACCAGAGTCTATGTCAACTGGTTGGCGTTGGGGCCGATTGGTTTGTAGCAGTTCTTTCTGCAGCGTCCAGGTGTGGCGGAGATAATGGCGGATGGGGGATTTGAGAGCGCCTATTCCCCTGACGAACTTTTCAACTTGTTGGTGACTACAATCGATCTTATATGGCCAGTGACGTCTAACCGTTCTCCACTCTACTCGACTCGGAAATACAGACGAGCGAGAGATCAACAATGACGCTACACCTTCCTTGATACGAAAATCTATACGCAGGTTGTTTGATAACTTGATGGTGTTCGGTTGTCCCTCATGGCGGAGAGCTTGATTGTTGAGATCGGTAAGTATCCGCTGTAGGTTTGGGCTTGGCTTGTGGTTGGTTGGCATTAGATATCCTCCTCCTTCTCCTCTTCTTCCTCATCATCACAGGTGCATGGTCGGCAATAGCAATCATTACAAAGCCAGGGATCATCTCTGTAGCGATCGTAGCCAGAAGGGCGGTCTTTGGGCATTGGATCTTTAGCTCGTATTCGATGGATTAATAAGGCGATATCGATCTCGTCTTTATTAGCTTTTTGAATATGAGCGTCTAGATATTCAGGGGTTACGTGATCCATGTCGCAAATTTTTGTAGCCATGGGTTCACCAATGCCAGTAAAATACAAGAGATCTCTACAGACATTGCGGGGGCTTGGATGAAAATCCGATTCCGGTTTTTCCGGATTCGGATTTCTTAAAGCTTCTACTTCTACTTCTATTATTTTTTCTCTGTCTATTAAAGTAGTAGTAGTAGTAGGAGGATCGGGATCCGGTTTTTCCGGATCTGGATTTTCCGGCTCAGGATTGAGCATCGACATTGGAAGAGGTAATTGCTGCACATCTCCAACCAGCCTCCAGTTAGTTCTGTGAGAGTCGCAATCGATGAATCCCAATTCTTTTAAGTACCAGGTGGCGCTGGTGATGGCGTCGGTCGCGTAGCCGGTGCATCCAGCTAACCAGGATGAAGACACTAACCTGGGCTTGACGATGGTCAGGGCGATCAACACCGATAATGGCGCGCCTTTGAGCTGGCGGAGGGTGCCAATCGGATTAATCAGCATGAGGCACCGATCATACTGATCGGAAAACTTTTAGCTCTACGGGCCAGATTGTGTAACCAGCGGTCGTTCCGTAGAACGAAGCAATTAGAACAGTGGTATGGCAGGTGCTTGGTTTTATTGAAAATGGTTTGACAAACGAAGCATCTATCGAGCTCGAGGTCAACAAGTTGATAAAAGGATGCGATTTCGATATCTGATGTTTCTTCGAAGGAAATAGTGATCAGTAATTGCATGGCGGAAATCCTTTCAGGTAGGTCGGCGCGGCATTTTGCGCCGGGCGGGCCTCGCAAGGGGAGCGAGATCAGAAAGCAATTATTCAATTTGGCTGGTCAGGCGGATGTCTTGTAAGTTCCCCATTGGCTCGAAATGTGATAGTATTCGAATAAGGTTCTATGGCGGGACCTCCAAGGTGGCCGGGTTAGATTACCTGGCTGCTTTTGGTTTAATTCGATATAGCCTCCATTTCTGAGATGTGCAAAATACCTTGCGTGAGAAAAGAGGGAGAATTTATTCGTTTTGGAGAACGAATATAAATTAATCTTGCAAAATGGGATTGTATCGGGGTGCTGAGTGCGTGAAAAGGCATGGCGAGTAACAAATTTTCATGCTTTCGGCAAGTGTAGTTACCGCAAGCATTAATTTTCACTACATCAGGACAAACTAAGAATTGTTTACCTGCTGCAGCTCGATATATTCATCCAGATCAGATTTAGGGATCTGATAAGTTGATTTTTGTGCGAGTGGGTCCATCTTCTTGGCATTGGGGAATCGGCCACGTTTGATCAGGTTCCGAACTGTCCTGGGTGAGACTTCTAATACCTGGGCAACCTGATCGACGGAAAGGGTTTCAATGTGGTTCAAGATAATCCCTCCAATAGGAAAGTGAGGCAAGTATAGTTGAGGGCACAAAATGAGTCAATACATCAATCATTCAATCCACCCTCGCAACCGCCATCGTCGATACTTGTCACGATAATATTTTCTGCCATGGCGTCCATTTTCGTTAATTGGGCTCATCATGGGGAAGACATCATCCGGGTCCGGGATGTGATACCAAGATCGGGTCGTGGGATTCCAGATCTGTTTCTGTTGGCAGGACCTGGGAGAACGGAGAGCCCAAATCAATACAACAATGATGATGACGATCGCGCTGGCGATACAGGCAATAGAAACGTGTTCGGAGAACATGGCGGGTCCTCTCTCTCTTACTCTCTCTTGCGCAAGGTCCGGGTGACGTTGGTTAAGATGGGTGGTTTGTTGCGCGGCGGGTGGGTGGCAAATCTTCTTACAACTTCCCGGCACATGGCTGCACCTTTCCCGGTCAGCTCAAAGCCGCGTGTGTAGTGGCTTCCTTGCTGGCGAATGAAACCGAAGAACAACAGCTCATCTCGGAATTTGATGTACTTGGATTTGGTAAATGGTGCGCCCTCACCTGTCCAGTGAGTCTCACCAAGCGAGATGCCGGTACCAACACCGGTGCACCAGGCTATAAATTGAGCCTGTGTGATTCCATGCTGGCTGAATGATCCGCTGTGGCCATCGTTCCAATCGAGAGCCAGGCGGAGAGAAGTTTCCTGGGCATGCACTCGCCCAGACGAACGCAGCACCTGGCGGCGTGGGAATTGCAGGATCAACCAGGTTAGCAGCACGCCAATGGACAGGACAATGCCGATCACTCGCCATTTTGTAGCAACTTCGGACAGTGCGTATAGCCACATCCCCATATGGGCTAGGAGTAGGCCTGTTATTAGGGATTGGGTTAGGGTTTGGGCAATGGATCTGGTTGTGGGCTCGGGCTGAGACATAAAAACACCCCATATCACCGGGGTATAATCAGTCTGGTCTCCTCGCTGGCTTACCCCGGCGATTGGATTTGGCGGGCTCGGGCTACTGATGAAGTCCGGGCTCGCCTTTGTATTGGGAAAGTGGGGAAATAATAATAGAGATCGGTTTGGTTGTCAAGAAGGTCGGCGGACTCGCCGGACGTACCTTGCCATGAGATCAACCTTTCCCCTCAACTTATATCAGGGTCTTGATTACTAATCAGCGGAGAGGTCGGCGGACTCGCCGGACGGGCGCTGCTGAAAGATCGCTCTATACCATCCACACCAAGAACAACCTCACCACCCAAGAAACCCCACCCCGATCCTGGGTGGGCGCTGCCGGAGGCAGCGTTTCGCGCGCGCAGAATTTCAAATATGATATATTCTATCTAATAAGGAACATAAGGAAAGTAAGGAAATTTGTTTAACGGTCCGGATTTGGCAAGTATGATTTT
>DAOUDJ010000233.1:0-29691 GCA_034430795.1 Anaerolineales bacterium
GCGCCTACAACGACTTCGGCGGTCTTTTGTTACTTCAGAACACCATGGTCAGCGCCAACATGGTCGATCCGCCCTCGCAGCCGGGAGGATCCGGAATCTTCAACCTCAACGATATGCAGCTCGAGTTCGTGACTATGGCATATAACAACACGGACGGCATTCGCAACGATGCCGGAGGCCACTTCACCATTCGCAGCAGCATCGTCGCCTACCACACCATGGGGAACTGCACCGGCACGTCAGGCATGCCGTCCAGCGGACACAACATCGAGGATGACGACACCTGCGGCCTTGTTGAGTCCAGCGATTTGGTCAACACCGACCCTATGCTGGCGTTCCTCGCCTCCAACGGCGGCAATGGCTTGAGCCAGATGCCCAATCCGGGCAGCCCGGCGATCGACTCGGGCGATATGGACAAATGCATCGCCGAAGATCAACGCAGCGTTTCGCGGCCGCAGGGGACAGCTTGCGACCGCGGCTCAGTTGAGGTCGAAACCTCAACGCCCGCGCCAACGCCCACGACGGTCTCGCCCAGCATGGGCTCAGTCATGGGCGCGATCTGTTATCCCTCCGAGGGCATCCCGCCTATGGACCTCTATTTCTTGAACGTCAGCACACAGGGGGTGTCACCGTTTCCACACATGGACGGTTCAGCCAGCTACAATGTTTACTTGGACCCGGGGACCTACGTCGCCTATGCTTATCCGCAAGGGTATAGCATCGGAGGTTCCTACTCAGAAGCGGTGCTTTGCGGATTGTCCATTAATTGTACTGATCACACGCTGATTGAATTTGATGTGATCGCCGGCCAGACGACCAACGACATCGATATCTGTGACTGGTATGGCGATCCAGCGGACGTACCCTTGCCCTCAGGAGAAATGCCGCTGGTGCCCACACCTACTCTGGTGCTGCCACCGATGGCGGAATTTATAATGAATGCCTTTTGCCGTAAGGGACCGGGTACCTACTATGGCAAAGGGGCAGGCTATGAATTGGGTCAGGTAACAGAGTTGATCGGCCGTAGTGAGCCCGGCCGTCCCCCGTGGTGGTTCACGACACTGCGTTGCTGGGTGTCCGATTCAACGGTTGAGACCAGCGGCCCGGTCAATGAACTGCAGATAGTTCCGGCCCCACCTACACCGGTCCCGGTCCCGCCGCCGGCAGCCCCGGCGCGTTTGCGCCTAACCGAGGTTGTCTGCGACGCCAGACAATATCGCGTCTCGATCGGCTGGATTGATCAGGCCGATAATGAAGATGGCTACCGGGTGTACCGTGATGGCACCTTGATCGCTACGTTGGGGACGAATGCAACGAGTTACACAGATACGCCACCAAGAGGGGCGACTCACACGTACGGCGTCGAAGCCTTTAATGACTCCGGCATATCGGACCGCCTCACTGTTTCAGATCAGGGCTGTAGCTAACGCCAGTTAATTACTGCTCGCTAAGCAACGAAAAAAGGAGCAATCCAACTGGATTGCTCCTTTTGCATTGTCCACGTATATTTTCGGTCAGGGCAGGAAATTGTGCGGGTTTACCCGCCCCCAAACCTCGCTGCGCATTTCAAAATGCAGATGTGGTCCGGATGAATTCCCGGTGATCCCCATCGTGCCGATTGTGCCGCCCTTGAAGACAGCTTGACCGCAACCGACGTTGATCGTGTTGAGGTGGGCATAAAGTGTC
This sequence comes from Anaerolineales bacterium, assembly GCA_034430795.1. Taxonomy (GTDB): domain Bacteria; phylum Chloroflexota; class Anaerolineae; order Anaerolineales; family E44-bin32; genus E44-bin32. The sequence continues at coordinate 1,687 of DAOUDJ010000233.1, forward strand.
TGCCAGCCGTTGCCGTGGTCGATCACAATCACGTAGCCATAGCCATAATTATTCCAACCGGAATAGACTACGACACCGTTATCGGAGGCGAAAATGCCGTGTCCGATGGCGCCGCCAATGTCAATCGCTTCGTGGACACCAGGGACGTAGGGATACCCCGAGAGCCATCGTGAGGAAGTCGGCCAGTCGAACACAGCCGTCCCAATCGGACCGCTGGACACAGAGCCGCAGAATCCCGGCCCTAAGATGCTAGCCGCGGCCGGGTTGGAACGAGTGATCGTGACCATCTGCCAGGTTGGTGCATCACGGCGCCCACCGGTTATGAGGATGAGCGAGCCATCCTCAATGTCCGGATTGGCGAAGTCCACGTCAAAAGGGACGTGGTTCCCGGGCCACTCGATGATCGCCTCCGGTTCTGCGTGAAAAGAACCCGCTACCTTTGAGATATTATCGCCCTCTGACCAGGAGTAAAGGACGCCATCGATGGGGGGAATATTCAGTTCCTGACCCGGCTTAAGTGTATGCGGATCTTGCTCGAGTGTGTACCAGTTCCCCCAGAGGACAGACTCTGCTTTAAGGCCATATTTTTCGGCGATGCCGAATAGGGTGTCGCCTTCCTGAACCAGATATTTTATGATATCGAAACGTGGCCGGTCGGGGATGATCGTATGCAGGTCGGCTTTACGGTAAATGCCGCGGGCCTCCCCAGGGGGGTCGAAGGAAGGCAGCATTTCGGGGTCTAGAGTGCTTACGGGATTTGGGGCTGCCGTCTCTACGGAAGCGGTCTCATCGCCAGGAGCGGTGCCAAGGGAAAGATCTCCAGGAGCTGAACCCGTTGCGCAGCTCGCCGCAAAAAAAAGGAACACACTCACCAGGACGATGTTGCGATGGCTGGTGATGGGCGTTAATCGATCTGGGTCAGGGTAAATATCCCGCATGCGTATTTTGGGCCTCCGGCGCGTGATCATATCAGCGCGGGAGATCATGGTCAAGACGGACGGACGGTGAGCAAACAACTGACATCATCGCATGAGAGCCGATAGGAAGACGAGGTCTAAGTTTCCGCCAGTATTTATATATGGACCCTCGATCCGGCTTGTGCACAAGAGACATTCGAACAAGCTCTCTAGGGTGGCATTATTCTTGCATGAATCTCGCATGAATCGTTGGTGATAGAGTGCGTCACGCGTCGAGAATCAAAACAAGAGCGCTATGCCAAGATTCCTATTTGGATAATCTCGCCAGTGGCGCAAGATGTAGTGACGGGAAACTACTCGGGTGTATCTTGCCAGGATGGGCAAATGTAATTGCGTGGCGGGTTTGATAAGGCGCCCGGTTGTTAGGATTTATAACGGAATGAAGCAGAGAAAGATGTGCCGTAGCGTGCTCCTCAGCCTATTTATAGGGTTGTTGTTGGGCGCCTGTATGTCTCCTGGGGTATCGCCTGATGTGGAAAAATCCGAGACGCTAGCGGTGCCGACCGCAACACTGGCGGTTAATCTGCAGGTGACCCCGCAGAGCGCCGAAGGATCCCGACGGGAAGCCGCCATGCCCGCCGCGCCGCGGCCCTTGATCTTCCCTACGACTATTCCAGAGCCAGAAATAACATGGCGTCCCCCGCCATACCCTGTCCCATGGGCCGTACAAACGGAGGACCATTTTTTCTTCGGTCGTCCTATCCCCTCGGGAGAGGTTAATTGGCCTAACGCGCAATACCGATACGGCAGCACATTATTTGGTGCGGAGTCCATGCATACAGGGGTCGATATGAGCGCAGAACGGGGCACACACGTATTGGCGGCCGGGCCCGGCGAAATTGTCTGGGCAGGATATGGCCTGTACCGAGGGATTGAAGATTCTACGGACCCGTACGGTCTAGCGATAGCGGTTCGGCACGACTTCGGTTATAAGGGGCAGCCACTTTACACTGTATATGCCCATTTAGGATCGATCTCGGTCTGGAGCGGCCAACGTGTGAAGATGGGAGATTTGCTGGGTACGGTAGGTGAAACGGGCCACGCTACGGGCCCTCACCTTCATTTTGAAGTTCGACTTGGAGAGAATCGCTACTTTAGCACTCGCAATCCCGAGTTGTGGATGGTTCCCCCAGAGGGCTGGGGAGTGCTTGCGGGTCGCGTCGAGAACTCCTTTGGTGGGGACCTTCGCGAGCAGTTAGTCCAGATTCGATCTCTTGAAACAGACCAGCGCTGGGACGTATGGACTTACGCCGAAGGTACAGTACATGCGGATGATTATTACCACGAGAATTTCGTAATCAGCGACCTCCCTGCAGGTCCCTATGAGGTCAGAATTGATTTTGTCGGGCGGCCGTTCACGGCGCAATTCCTACTTTTGCCCGGCAGGGTAAATTTCCTGGCCTTCCACGGCCGGGGTGGCTTCGTGATCGAGCCGACTCCCACCCCGGTAGACTTGACCCATCCCCCGAGCCCCTAGGCGGCAGAAGGAGCGCTCAACCCTTCCTGTATCTTTTCGAGTGAACAGCGGAAAGAGATGAATCCACATTCGCATTCGAAATTCATTGATTAGCTTCAAGAAAACACCATAAGTACGCTTGTGCGGAATGTTTTACTGGGATGGACGTCGCTGTTGGCATATGACACCCGTCATATTGTCAGGGTGGCCTTTTGAGTTAATATAAGGGTAACCTAACTATAAAAATCCCCATTTTGGGGGATGCAGAGTTATTTGTGCAAGGGAAGCAGCATGAAAGAGTTGCATGAGTTCGCCGAGAGCGAAGAGATGTATTTGAAAACAATCGCCGAGATTTCTCGTCATGGGCATCTCGTTCCGGTCACAAATATCGCTGACCGGCTTCATATTTCGACGGTTTCCGCAAGCGAGATGGTGCACCGGCTTCAGGATCGCGGTTTGCTAGAACACACACCATACAAGGGGGTGAGGTTGACGGCTGATGGCTGGGACCGGGCGGGGGGCATACTGCGGCGGCACCGCTTATGGGAATGTTTTCTGACGGAACATCTCGAGCTTCCTTGGAAACTGGTCCATGATTTTGCCTGTCAGTTAGAGCATCTTAGCGAGGATGCGTTGACGGATGCGCTGGACAAGTACCTTGGCCTCCCTTCTTTTTGCCCGCACGGCAACCCCATCCCGCCCTCCCAGGGTGTCCTTGAAATTAGGGCAGCGACGCCGCTTTCGGATCTTGACGTCGGACAGGATGGAGTCGTCCTATGTATCCGTGAGGAGGATGGCGAGATATTGGAGTACCTAGATGCTCGTACTGTCCGACCCGGCAGCCGGGTTCGCATCGAGGAGATCGCGCCATATGATGGGCCTCGCTCGGTCTTGGTGGATGGAGAGAAACAGGTTCTGGGCCGTGAGGTGGCAGAGCATATTCTCATCGAGTTAGTGCACGACAACGAAGTGGAGTGAGTGTTGAGTCCAGAAACAGAACCCGAAAATAAAATCAGGCTTCTCAGCGATGTGCCGTCGGGTAGCCGCGTGCGCATGGTTGGGTTTGCGCGCCATGGTCGCAGGTCTCGACGCTTAGCAGAACTGGGAATAAACCCAGGCACTGAGATCGTGGTTGTTCAGGCGGACCCCGGGCAACCGCTATTGCTGCGGGTGCGCGGATCACAGTTGGCGGTTGATCGCAGGGTGGCTCATCATTTATTCGTCACCCCGCTGGAATCGATGCCTGAGTTATTACACTGGCGTAGGGGCTGGCGCCGCTGGGGCCGTGGGGGCGGACCAAGAGGACGAGGCAGGAGAAGCGGCCGATCTCGAAGGCGGAGAAAAAACGCGCTCCATGGTCTTGAGGCGATGCGATCCGGGAGAGATGGAGATGAGGCGTAATTCGGATCTGACAATTGCTTTGGCGGGCAACCCGAATGCCGGAAAAACCACGGTATTTAATCGACTCACTGGCGCACGGCAGCATACAGGGAATTGGCCTGGCAAAACAATTGAACGGAAAAGCGGCCGGTACAAACACGCGGGCTTATTGATAGAGGTCGTTGATCTTCCGGGGACATACAGCTTGGCGGCGTATTCCGAGGAGGAGATTGTGGCCCGCGACTTTCTACTGGATGGACAACCAGATATCGTTGTAATCGTGGTAGACGCATCAAATCTTGAGCGGAACTTATATCTTGTAGTGCAGATCCTTGAACTGCAACGTCCAGTGCTCGTAGCTTTGAACATGACGGATATGGCGGAAACGATTGGTTTCGAGATTGATATCGACAACCTGTCCAACGGGTTGGGCGGTGTCCCGGTGATCAGGATGGTGGCCGCTCGAGGCAAGGGGGTTGAAGAATTGAAAGAGGCGATACTGCTTTATACGAAACAGCAAACCAAAGAGCGAGTGCCGGACCCGATTGTATGACGAACCCTGACCCCAAACTTGCTTTTCAGATCGATTATGGACCTGTGATCGAGTCTGAAATTGAGAACTTGAGAGCGCTCATCGAAGAGCGCTTCGTGCTCCCGGATCAAATTAAACCACGCTGGCTCGCGGTAAAGGTTCTCGAAGGGGAGACAGACCTTCTCGAACATTTTCTAGGTGTTGAAGATGCCCGTGTTGTGCTGGCGCGGGTTCATTCGATCCACAAGCGGCTGGAAGCGCAGGTTCCCGAAGGGCTGGATATTGCCATTGCTGACAGACGCTATGAGCGTGTAGGCAGGATCGTGGAACAGTCACTCACGCGCCCAAAGGAACCTGCGCTCTCGCGCGCAGAGCAAGTAGACCGGGTTGTCACCCATCCGTGGCTGGGGATTCCGATATTTATGATGATAATGTTCCTGGTCTTTAGCCTGGTTGTGAACGTTTCCGAGCCGTACCTGGAGTGGATCGACGCGGTTATTTCGGGACCGATTTCAAACTGGGCAGGAGTTTTGCTTTCTTCAATCGGTGCCTCCACTTGGTTGCGTGGGTTAATCCTGGATGGAGCGATTGCGGGCGTTGGTGGCGTTCTGATCTTTATCCCCGGCCTTGTGGTCTTGTTTGCTTTCATCGGCTTGCTTGAGGACAGCGGGTATTTGGCTCGAGTCGCGTTTGTGATGAATCGCTTCCTCGCATTCTTGGGACTAAACGGAAAGAGCTTCGTGCCATTAATCCTCGGCTTTGGTTGCGCGGTCCCGGGGATTTATGCCACGCGGACGCTAGAAGGTCGCCGCGATCGCTTGCTCACTGCGTTGCTAGTGCCGTTGATGTCGTGCTCTGCGCGGCTTCCAGTGTATGTTGTGTTTGGGATGGCTTTCTTCGGGCGAAGAGCGGATCGAGTCATATGGGGTTTATATGCGCTCGGAATTGCTATGGCGGTCTTGTTGGGTTTTTTCTACTCGCGGACGCTGCTTCGATCTTCTGAAGAGATGGCCTTCCTGATGGAACTGCCCCCTTATCGCCTGCCAAGACTGAGCAATTTGTGGATCCATGTCTCACAGAGGACGGGAGTATTTCTGCGTAATGCAGGGACGCTGATCCTGGCTGCATCTCTGGTTGTGTGGTTGCTTCTGAACGTTCCCCCTAAAGCTTCCGGATTGGAGCAGAGCGCATTTGGGAAAGTCAGTGGTTTTGTAGCGCCCGCTTTAAAACCAGCAGGTTTCGGGGATTGGGAGGCTTCGGGAGCTCTCTTAAGTGGCATGGTCGCTAAGGAGCTTGTGATTGCGACGATGACACAGATCTATCTGGATGAGCCCGGAGAGATCGAAGCAGAAAGAGAGATCGATCTACTTCAGGATTTGTTAGATATTGGAAAGGGTTTTATAGGGGCTACTCTTCGCGCCGGAGAGCGGTTTTTAGACGTCTTCACTCCCGGGGTACAGCTATTTGGAAGCGATGGAGAGAGAGAAGAAGAGGGTACAGCGCTCAGTTTTGTATTACATAAATCCTTCACCCCTCTTTCCGCCCTGGCGTTCATCGTGTTCGTCTCGCTTTACACGCCCTGCATGGCTACCCTCGGGGCGATCCGCGCGGAATTCGGCGGGTGGTGGGCACTTTTTTCCGCGGTTAGCCAGACCGGGATGGCTTGGCTCGTAGCGACGCTTGTTTTTCAGTTGGGTCATTTGTTAGGTTTTACATAGACGGGGGATAAGAAAGCAGCTATGCTGGCTCAAATCCTGGCGGAATTTGATCGCGAACGACGCCCTCTATCAAGCCGTGAACTGGCAAGTACGTTCGCCAAGGACATCGCGGTCGTTGAGGGAATGCTTGAAACGCTGGTGATGTCTGGACGGTTGGTGGAACTGGGGCGTAATGGGCTCTGTGGGCGATGTCCAGCACAAAGTCTTTGTATCGTTCTCCCGCTTGAGGGGCGTCGATTTTGCCTTGTGCCGCAAGAAGGGTGGGAATTCCCTGCCGAACATGGAACTTGCTGGGAAGCAAGAGATCGAGATCGGGCCTAATGCACTTGTTTTCTTGGAACGTCAATGGCATACGCGCGGCGCAGAGGAAGGGATTCTTGGAGTGGGTGGCCAAGACTCGCCCGGATGTGATTTGCATCCAGGAGACAAAAGCCCAGCCTGAGCAACTGGATCAAGCGCTGCTCGAGCCAGAGGGATACCATTCTTATTGGGCATCGGCGGAACGTAAGGGGTACAGCGGGGTCGCTCTCTACTCTCGAATTGAACCGCTGAGCGTGCGCGTGGGTCTTGGGATAGAGGAATTCGACCGCGAGGGTCGAACCATCCTGGCGGATTACGAAGATTTTGTCCTGCTGATGACCTATGTTCCTAACGGCTCCCGCGACCACAGTCGGGTCCCGTTCAAAATGGCGTATAAAAAGGCGCTGCTCGAGACCTGCAATACGCTTCGAGCCGAAGGGCGCAGTGTAATATTCTGTGGGGATATTAACACGGCGCATCGTGAGATAGACCTGGCTCGCCCCAAACAGAACCAGAAATCTACCGGCTTCCTGCCCATTGAACGGGAGTGGATTGACGCGGTCGTCGAGCAAGGCTACATTGACACTTTCCGCGAACAGCACCCCGAGCGCGCCGCGTATAGCTGGTGGGCTTATTGGGGAGGAGCGCGCGAGCGCGATGTGGGTTGGCGGCTGGACTACTTTTTTATCAGCGCGGATCTCTCAGAAAAAGTCGTTTCCGCCGAGATACATCCCGATGTCTTCGGCTCGGACCATTGCCCGGTCAGCCTTAAGCTGCGTTGATGTACGATCCGGGCTGACCCTTAGCGCCCTCGATCGAAAACCCCTTGTCTACTAAATTAGATTGCCACCCGTATTTGACAGACACATACTTTAATGCAAAATAGTAGTTTGTAGTCGAACTACTATTTTGAGTGAGGTAGATATGGATTTGGTTGCCGAGTTAAACGGCATTGGTTTCACAGACTCTGAGGCGAAGGTGTACCTGGTTTTACTGCGCAACAACCCCGCCACGGGTTATCAACTAAGTAAAGTGTCCGGCGTGCCGCGCTCGATGGTGTATGAGGCGCTCGGTCGCCTTGACGCTCGAGGTGCTGTGTTGAAGTCTGTGAAGGCGAAAGCCACGCTCTACCGTCCTCTCCCGCCGGAGGCGTTGTTGGAAAGCGCTAACAAGGAACACCACAGGAAGATGCAGGCGCTTTCGAATGGTCTCTCTCATGTCTATGAAACTGAATCGGGGGATTTTCTCTGGACGATTACGGGAGAAACTTCGGTGATCTCTTATGCCGCCGATATGATTCAATCAGCACAGGATGAGCTAATGCTGGTGCTGTCTGACCAGGGTTTGCGGGAACTTCAAGAAGTTGTGCGGGTTGCACACGATCGCGGCGTTCGTGTGAGTGCTTTACTCACGGGTGACCTTGAGTTGGGATGCGGAAAGGTGGCGTACCACCCGCCTCACGAGAGTGAGTTGCAGGAATTGACCGACAACATTGTTGTGGTCGTAGATGAGCAGGAGGCTTTGATTGCCAACAGCGATGAAGAGATGAGCGCCACGGTCACGACCAACCGCAACCTGGTCTTGATCACCCGCCAATTCATCTGGATGGAGCTGTTTGCTCAGCGCATCTACTCCTGCCTTGATAAGGATTTGATCGCAAAGTTAAACCCAGAGGACCAAAAGTTATTTAATGGCTTTACACCAATAAAGGGAAAGCAGGTGGACTAAAATGGAGACTTCCCTTGTAGTTGCATTCTGGGCAGCGGTAATCACTGCGTTGGCGACAGGAATTGGCGGTTTGCCCTTCGTATTTGTGCGCCGCTTTCCTGCCCGGCTTGCCCACCTGGCCTGGGCAGTCGCCGGAGGGATGATGCTTTCGGCGTCTGTTTTCAACCTGATCTACCCGGGGATCAAGGATGGCGGATTCAGCATCGTGGCTGCCGGTATGCTCGCTGGAGCCCTGATCTTCGGTCTGGCCTCGCGGCGGATAGCGCACCACGACTTTACGATCAGCGGGGTGAGCGGCGCGGGGGGGAACCGCATTGCGTTGGTTCTTGGGACGATGTTCTTCCACAGCTTCCCTGAAGGCCTGGCGATAGGTGTGGCTTTCGGATCCGGGGATGCCAGCCTGGGCATAATCATCACCATCGCCATCGCCATACACAACATCCCCGAGGGAATCGCGGTCTCGATGCCGCTGCGCGCCGAGGGGGTCAGCGGGTGGAAGTGCGTCGGTTGGTCAATATTCTCGAGCTTACCTCAGCCGATAGCGGTGATTCCTGCCTACCTGGCCGTGGTTGCTTTCCGGCCCCTTCTTCCCTTCGCGTTTGGTTTCGCAGCTGGAGCGATGTTCTTTCTCGTCCTCAGCGAGATGATCCCGGAGAGCCTCGCCAGCGATGTACAGCGACAAACGAGCGCTCTGGCAGCAATGGGCGGATTCATCATAATGATGCTCATCCAGAACGTGTTCGTTATGTGATCCTGTTATCCCCCTCCCTCTTGTAATTTAGCCTAAACTAATATTATAATAAGCTAACCTTAATTCCCGGGCTGGTCGAAGTGTTTCGACATGGCGAGAATCTCTGATGGACCACCAGTGCCTAAGGCATTGTGGGGCACGGAGGATGGTTAAAATAAGTGTCGACCACGAAGCAGAAGCTGTATTCCGAGAGGAAACGAGAACAGCATGAGTGATTCGTTAATAGCACTGATCATTGGCCTTGGCTTGCTGCTAATCGCTTTGTGGGTATTTTGGCCGGAGGCCGGCCTATATGCACGCGGGCAACGGGGGCGCCAGATGAGCGCCCGCATCCGCCGCGAGGATGCATTAAAACACATCCACAACTGCGAGATGGGCGGATCATCAGCGTCGATTCAAAGCATTGCCGGCGTTCTGGGCGTCAACCTTAATGAGGCATCAGCGGCTTTGTCGGACCTGGAAGGACGCGGCTTGGCGCAAATGAGCAACGGCGGTTTACGCTTGACGCCCGCGGGTCGTGAGTCAGCGCTGCATATTTTGCGTGCACACCGCATGTGGGAGCGGTACCTGGCGGACGAGACAGGATACAGCGAACAAGAATGGCATGATCTCGCCGAGCGATATGAACACGAACTAACGCCCTCTGAGGTAGAAGCGCTATCGGCGAAATTAGGGTACCCCACATATGATCCACATGGAGACCCCATACCCGCGGCGGATGGCGCGATTGTCCAGCATGGTGGCGCGCCGCTCACCGCAGCCGAGATTGACGTCCCCCTGCGCATCGTACACCTCGAGGATGAGCCGGACGTGGTCTATGCTCAGCTCGTCGCGGAAGGATTGCATCTAGGCATGGTTCTGCGGCTCGTCGAACGGACACCCGAACGGCTGCGCTTCTGGGCTGGGGGCGACGAGCACACCCTGGCCCCTGTGGTTGCGGCGAATATCTCCGTCCTGGCTCTTCCCAAGGCGGAGGCTGAGGAACCCGTCGGAAAGCCGTTGAGCCATTTACGGTCTGGCGAATCAGCCGTTGTCCTGTCGATTTCACCAGCGTGTCGTGGTTTGGATCGTCAACGCTTGCTCGACCTGGGTCTGCTGCCGGGAACCAAAGTGGGCGCCGAGTTGATTGGTGCGGGTGGAGATCCAAAAGCCTATCGGATCCGAGGTGCGCTGATCGCTTTGCGAGAAGACCAAGCGAAACTTATATTGGTTGAATGAGGAGTGAATGGGATGGTAGATAAGATAAAGAAGATTCCGATGAGTGAATGTGCAACTTGCCCCGCGCACAATGCTGCGAACCTATTGAAGCTGGGCGTCGACATGCAGGATTGGGATTATGTCGTCGCGCTGGCGGGTAATCCCAATACCGGAAAAAGCACCGTGTTTAACGCCCTCACCGGCATGCGCCAGCACACAGGCAATTGGCCCGGGAAGACGGTCGCACGGGCCGAGGGTGGCTTTGAGTATGCCGATCGACGCTTCAAATTAGTGGATCTTCCCGGCACGTATTCGCTTTTATCGACCTCGCTAGATGAGGAGATCGCCCGAGATTTCATTCTCTTTGGCCAACCGGATGTCACCGTGGTGGTTGTGGACGCAACTCGATTGGAGCGGAATTTGAATCTGGTAATCCAGATATTGGAAATCACCGATCGGGCCGTTATCTGTTTGAATTTAATAGATGAGGCTCAACGTCACGGATTGAATGTGGATGAACGCCGCCTTTCGCGCGATCTGGGCATTCCTGTTGTGCCCACATCAGCGCGTTATGGCAAAGGACTGGATGAATTGGTTGCAACGATCAGTGAAGTCGCCTCTGGTAAGTTCGCTTACCGTCCACACAGAATCCAGGCGCTCTCGCGCACGCTGGAGAAATCTATTAGGACTTTAACCAAAGAAGTGAAATCGGTCTATCCAGATCTACCGAACCCTCGTTGGGTGGCGATGCGCCTTCTCGATGGAGATGAACGAATCATCGAGGCTATTAACAAAGGTGAATTGGGCAGCTTGAGGCAAGCGGATAATGCAATATCGAGCGCGGAGCTGGTGCAGATGCAGGGGGCGGTATCGTGAGCGGCGAGCGCGCGTCATCTCCCGAGAAGCTCTTGAAATATGCCCAGACACTCCGCTGGGGGGTGGGCGGCAACGTGCACGAGGCCCTCACCGAGGCTATTTACACCGACGCGGCGAGCATTGCAGACCGGGCAGTGAGCCGCTCCGCCGAGGGTCCGAAGTTTGACCTCGACCGGACGATCGACAAGATTGTGACTCACCGGTTCTGGGGCTTCCCGGTCATGATCCTGCTCTTCGCTCTCGTCTTCTGGATCACCATCACCGGGGCGAACATCCCCTCTAGTTGGCTTGCCTCTCTCCTTATTGGAAAAGGGCTCCCCTGGCTGTCGGGAGTTGCCTTATCACTGGGTTTCCCGCTGTGGTTGAAGGGGCTGCTGATTGACGGGATTTACCTTTCAACAGCATGGGTTATCAGCGTGATGCTGCCGCCGATGGCGATCTTCTTCCCTCTCTTTACACTATTAGAGGACTTCGGGTACCTGCCGCGCGTTGCCTTCAACCTGGATAACGCGTTTAAGAAATCCGGCGCACACGGCAAACAGGCGCTCAGTATGATGATGGGCTTCGGGTGCAACGCTGCCGGCGTGATCGCCACGCGTATTATCGATAGCCCCCGTGAAAGGCTTATCGCCATCATCACCAACAACTTCGCACTATGCAACGGCCGTTGGCCGACCCAGATTCTTATCGCGACAATCTTTATCGGCGCGCTGGTTCCTGCTCATCTCGCCGGGCTCATCTCCTCCCTCGCAGTGGTTGGGATAGCCGTTTTGGGAGTCTTACTGACCTTCCTTGTCAACTTATTACTCTCACGCACGATGCTCCGCGGGGAGCCATCCAGTTTCAGCATGGAGCTTCCCCCTTACCGACCGCCGCGTATCATGCAAACGATTTATACCTCGATCATCGATCGCACAATCTATGTGTTATGGCGAGCAATCGTGTTTGCGGCGCCGGCGGGTGCGGCAATATGGTTGAGCGCGAACATCACTTTGGGCGGAGCGACCATAGCCGAACATCTCGTTCGCTTGCTCGACCCCGTAGGTATCTTCATTGGATTAAACGGGGTGATTTTATTGGCTTACATCGTAGCCATCCCGGCGAATGAAATCGTCATTCCCACGGTCTTGATGTTGACTGTATTGATGACCGGAGCTGCGGGTTCTGATGCTGGTGCAGGGGTGATTTTTGAGCTTGACTCGAACACAAGCACGTTGGCCTTACTTCAGGCTGGAGGCTGGACGTTGCTGACGGCGGTTAATATAATGTTGTTCAGCCTGGTGCACAATCCATGCAGTACGACGATCTATACGATCTATAAAGAAACCGGAAGCTTGAAATGGACCACCGTGGCGACGCTTTTGCCCGTTTTATTGGGCGTGCTCATGACCTTCTTTGTAGCTCAGATATGGCGTGTTGCGGCTGGTTTTGTGTGATCCTGTTTCCACCGTTTTTAATTGGGTTACATGTAAGTTGATCTATCCTGACTCGGAGTGGATGATCGGAGTGAATCTATGTGCGAGCAGCGTACGCACGCGGCCGAGGACTATCTAAAGGCCATATATAAGTTATCGGCCACGGGCGGGCGGGCCACGACGACCGATCTTGCAGCCCTCTTAAACGTCACTCCAGCCTCTGTAACCGGGATGGTGCAGAGGCTGGCGAGTGCCGATCCCTCTTGGGTCGATTATCGGAAACACCACGGTGTTTCGCTGACTCCGCAAGGAGAAAGAGCGGCGCTGGAGATCATCCGCCACCATCGCTTGATAGAGATGTTCTTGCACGAGATACTCGGTTATCCATGGGAAGAGGTGCATGATGAGGCGGAACGACTGGAGCATGTGATCTCTGAAAACTTAGAGGAGCGGATCGCCAAGGTATTAGGTGATCCCACTCATGATCCGCACGGGGATCCCATCCCCACACGCGACCTCAAAATCCCTCCAGCATGTGTCACGCGCTTGAGTGATTTGCGCCCGGATCAACAAGCAGTGGTTATGCGGGTGCGCGATTCCGACCCGGAATTTTTACGACACCTTGGCGAGTTGGGTCTGACGCCGGAGAAGAAGGTCTCAATCCTGGAGTACTCTCCCTTCGACGAGAACCTGAAGATTCAGGTCCACGGTCAGCCTGCGCCGGTAATACTGGGGAGGAAGATCACGCAGCAGGTCTTCGTAGATATTCTCTAACCACTTTGAATGCAGCGCGATCCAGCAAATCCGTGTACCGAAGGCTTCCGCGGGAGATCATGGTAAAAACAATCCTGTGGGGCGTTGCTTTTGTAGATGTGCACCCCCGAGGGATAGTTTATGTATAATCTCAGACGATGCCTTTAGAAGAAGCGCTGGAACGGCTCCGACTTGACCCCGTATTCATGAAGAATGTATCGGCATGGGAGCGGATCCCTGCGAGACCGGCCCGCTATGCGGAATTCCCTGCGCAGGTATCCCCGCGGCTGGTCGATGCGCTGCGGCGCAAGGACATGGCGCCGCTTTATTCGCATCAAGCTGCGGCCGTGGAAGCTGCTCTGAGGGGGGAGAATGTCGTCGTTGTAACCGGGACGGCATCTGGCAAGACACTTTGCTACAACCTGCCAGTGCTGCAGACGCTGCTTTCTGATCCAGAAGCACGCGGGTTGTATCTCTTTCCCACGAAAGCCCTCGCTCAGGATCAATCGGCTGGCTTAAATAGTTTCCTCGATGTGCTGAACGCCGCCGAGCAGATCCCGGTTCGTACTTATGATGGCGACACACCACGAGCGCGCCGCCGCGCCATTCGTGATGAGGTCCGAATCTTAATCACGAACCCCGATATGCTCCATGCAGGCATCTTGCCTCACCACCCGCGCTGGGCAGCATTGTTCGAGAACCTGCGCTGGGTCGTAATCGATGAACTGCACGTTTACAGGGGCATCTTCGGATCGAACGTCGCTAATCTTCTGCGGCGCTTGCGTCGTGTCTGTCGGTTCTACGGATCTGACCCCGTATTTATTCTCACATCTGCCACCATCGCCAACCCGAAGGAACTCGCCGAACACCTGATTGAAGCGCCGGTGACCGTGGTATCGCAGGACCTGGATGGATCACCGAGAGCCGAGAAGCATATCGTGATCTATAACCCGCCTGTCATCGATCCGGCGCTGGGGATTCGACGGGCATATACACTTGAATCAACGCGTGTTGCTGAGTCGTTTCTTAAGGAAAAAGTACAGACGGTAGTGTTCTCTCGGGCGCGCATGACCACCGAACTGCTCCTTGGGTATTTACGAGATTCGTATGAGCAGATGGGTGGCGACCCAATGGCGATACGTGGCTATCGGGGCGGATATCTGCCTCTCGAACGCAGGGAAATTGAAAGAGGGCTGCGGAGTGGTGAGGTTCTTGGCGTAGTAGCGACGAATGCTTTGGAGTTGGGGGTCGATATTGGTCAATTGGGAGCCGCCGTCGTCGCTGGCTACCCCGGCACAATCGCAAGCCTCTGGCAGCAGATGGGGCGCGCAGGGCGGCGCAGCGAGGTGTCGGCCGCTGTGCTGGTTGCTTCCGCCGCCCCACTCGATCAATTCGTCGCCACTCACCCGTTCTACTTATTTGAGCGCTCGCCTGAAATGGGATTGATCAATCCAGATAACCTGGCGATCCTGCTGCGCCATCTGCGCTGTGCTGCCTTCGAATTACCTTTCGAAGCCGACGAGAGGTTCGGTTCTGCAGAGGATGTATCGACCCTTCTTGATTTTCTAACGGAAGAGGGTGACTTGCATCGGTCGAATGGGCGCTATCACTGGGTGGCTGATACTTATCCGTCGGAAGGAGTTTCGCTGCGCGCAAGCAGCGATGAGACCGTGGTGATCCAGGACGTGGGCGCCGGACGACCAGTCGTGATTGGCGAGGTGGATGCTGCGACAGCCCCGATTCTGCTCCACGAGGGGGCGGTTTACATTCATGAGGGGAGCACCTACCTCGTTCGACGTCTTGAGTGGGACAAGGCCATAGCCGAGGTTGAGCCGGCCCAACTGGACTATTACACCGATGCCTCGGAGACGGTCGACCTGGATGTGCTTGAAGTGTTTGAAGCCGATGAAAACAAGCCTGCTCGGCGTGCCCACGGCTGGGCACGTGTCACGGCTCAGGCCATCTCCTATCGAAAAGTCAAACGCTATACTCACGAGACTCTCGGGTATGGCGTTATCGATTTACCGCCGCGCGAATTTGAGACCAGCGCTTATTGGATGTGGATTGCACCGGAGACAGTCGATCAGATGGAAGCGGATGGCGTACTGCTCCCGCCGCAGAATTACGGTCCTGGGTGGGCGAGCGCCCGTAAAGCTGCTCGGACACGGGACGGCTTTCGCTGTCGACAGTGTAGTGCACCAGAACGGGAGGCGAGGGCACATGATGTCCACCACGTCCGACCCTTCCGCGAGTTCAATTTCATCCCCGGTGAAAACCGAAATGACCGCCTGGCGAATCAGATAGACAACCTGATCACACTCTGTCCGAGCTGTCATCAACGAGCCGAATCTGCGCGCGGCAAGCGCAGCGCATTAGGGGGGTTGGCCTACGCCATTCGCAATATTGCGCCACTATACTTGATGAGCGATCCGCGCGATCTTGGGGCGATTACGGCTGTGCGCGATAAACAGACCAAAGCGCCGACCATCACGCTCTACGATAGGATTCCGGAAGGACTTGGTTTGGCGGAACGGCTTTATGAAATGCACGACGAGCTGCTGTCTGGCGCACTCGATCTTGTGCGCAACTGCCGTTGTCAGGATGGATGCCCGGCTTGTGTGGGACCCGTCGCTCCCGGCGGGGGAGAGGTGAAAGTGCTGACCGTGAAATTGCTGGATGCACTCGTGCATGGGGAATAAGAATCCAGCGTAGACAGGAAAACCCTCTGCTGAGATGCAGAGGGTTTTTTTAAACCCGAATTCGCTTAGCGATGCAGATGAAGAAACTGCTTGGGTTTAGAAACCCTTGAGGTAGGCTCCAGCAGCGAGCAAGACGTAGCCAACCACGACGAACCAATAGGCGAAGTCCGTGAGGATGGGGACATTGATGAATTTACCGACGAGACCCAACACGACGAGAATAACCGAAGTCCAAAACACCCATTTCTTTGGTGCAGATAGTCGCATGATACCCTCCAGATAAACTATGAATTATGGGATTCACATACCACGAATTCGGGTCGGTTTGGAGAAAGTGCACGAACCATGTTCCTGTTTCCTCCTAGGCTTGTGAGCGGCGATAAAAAATATTAGATCAAATTCAAAAAGGTTCACTCAACAAGCGCTCGAATTATATCAGTTTTCCAAACCCCACTAATGATTAAGGAACGCTGACTTCAGTCATCCACCACCAAGCAAGTAAGCGTGTCTAACACACCCGGAATGGGCTGGATGTGGGCGGCCATGATTTTACCCAAAGCCTTGATATCCTCCGCGTCCACAACGGCCACTGCGTCATAGGGGCCAAATGCCATGTTGGCTTCAATGACACCATCCACGCGGCGGAGATGCTCAACGACCTGTTCAATCTGCCCGGTGTGAATTGTAATCAACATATACGCTTTCATTGGATGTCCTTTCGGTTTAACGCTCGGTATTGCGCAAAAATATAGACCAGTACACCGCGGCGACGAATATCGAGCCGCCGATGATATTGCCGATTGTCACCGGGATCAGGTTGTTCACCAAAAAATTGCCCCAGGTGAGTTTTGTGAGCTCGAGACCTGTTGTGGCGATAAAGGCCGGGTCGAAAGATTTGATCATCAAGGCGATAGGGACAAAATACATATTTGCCACGCTGTGCTCAAAGCCGGCGGCAACGAAAGCTGTGATCGGGAAAATGATTGTGGCGATTTTATCGATTGTGCTGCGGGCACTGAAGGTGAGCCAAACCGCCAGACAAACCAGGATGTTGCCTAACAGGCCGAGTATCAACGCCTGAAACCAACCTAAACTAACCTTGCCATTGGCAATTGCTAATGCACTAACGCCGACCATGCCTCCGCCAAAGGTGTACTGCCGGCTTAAGAGGAGCAGGAATGCGGTTCCGACCGATCCCACGAAGTTGCCTGCGTAGACAATCCCCCAATTACGCAGTAATGCTGCTGTGCTCACCTTGCGGCTTGCCCAGGCCATGACGATAAGGTTGTTGCCTGTGAAAAGCTCTGCGCCGCCGATGACTACAAGGACCAGACCAAGGCAAAAAACGAAGCCGACGAGGAGCTTCGTTACGCCGAAAGGCAGCTCACTGGATGTCCCGGCGGAGATGGTGGTGGCGAAGATCGCGCCCAGGGCGATAAAAGCCCCCGCCAAGACAGCCAAGACGAAGGTGCGCAGCACCGGCGCTTCTGCCTTGCTGACTCCTATATATTCGGCTCGGCGCGCCATCTCTGGAGGGAGCAGGGCGTCGATACTCAGTTCTCTATTCATGGCTGCTTACCTTTCCGCTAAACCATTGTTGTCAGACAACTGAACGATAACCCCAAAATTGATGACAGGCAAGGAACAAAGATCACTTGTGAAAAACGTAACTAGTCAGGTAGGGCATGGTCACGCCGCGAAGTGCTCAGCAACACAGCGGCCGCGAGTACAAGCGCCCCGCCCACAGTTTGTATTCTGGTTAGGAATTCCCCTAGAAAAACTATAGCAAGGAGAACGGTGAAGACCGGTTCGAGCGTGCTGAGAAGCGATGCGGTTGTTGGACCGACGCGCTGTATCCCGGCTAAGAAAGTTCCCAGGGCCAGGATCGTGCCGAGAGTCACCATCCCTAAAAGGATGAAGATACTCTCCAGCCCCAGTTTAAAATCCAGAGTATGGGAGAAGGCGCCCGCGGCGGTGAAACTGATCGCTGCGCCGAGAGAAATCCAGAACAGACTCACCCAGGGTCCTGCCGGGCGGATGAAACGATCGCTGCCGATGATGTAGGCGGCATACCAGATAGCGGATCCTATAACCAAAGCTACACCGACCAAGTCAATGGGCTCGCTGCCGGCGCTTTGAAGAATTCGAACCGGGTTGAGCGTCAGGATCACTCCGAAAGATGCTATTGCGAGAGCGACCCACTCTCGAGCGCTTAGTGTTCGGTGGTTTACGAACCAGTTAAACAGGGCTACGAAGGCAGGGTACACATATAACAGCAATGAGTTTAGCGATGCAGGGTTTCGTTCAAGGGCCGCGAAGTAGAGTGCGGATTGCCCTGTGTAACCGACCGCGCCGAGCAGGATGAGAATAAATACCTGGCGGGCATCGAAGAACAACGTGCGTTGGCGGAAAAAAGACAGATAGATCGCCAATAAGGCGGCGGCGCCCATAAATCGAAGGCTCAAGATCGTCACAATGTTGAGATCTGCGTTGATGGCTAGCTTCCCTAGAATCGAAAGGCTGGCGAACCCCGCAGCGGATACAGTGCACAGGACCGCACCAGTGAGTCGGGATCGATCTTCATCGCCGCCATTTCGCCGTGTCGACGTAATTAAACTAGAGGAAGGTAGCGATCCGTTGGTGGGGTCCGACGGGTCCATAACGAGGAGTATACTTGTGCTCTTTCGATTACCAAGCGCGCGTAAAAAATCTGATCAGGGTTTCGCGGTAGAATGGACTTAATGATGAGCGGTAATTATGGATGACAAAATGAAGGTTGATATCCAATCAACGCGCAACCAGGATCGACCGCCTAGGCGGCGACCGGAGTGGATTAAAGTACGCGCTCCCTCGGGCGAGACCTACGAGCGGTTGCGAGGCATGATGCGTTCCAAGTCGTTACACACCGTTTGCGAAGAGGCCCGTTGTCCAAACATGGGGGAATGCTGGGGCTCTGGAACGGCGACATTTTTGCTTATGGGCGACGTGTGTACGCGCTCCTGCGGCTTCTGCGATATCGCCACCGGCCGCCCCGCACCGCTGGACTGGCTCGAGCCAGAGAGAGTGGCGCGCGCCGTACAGGCGATGGATCTACACCACGCGGTTATTACCAGTGTAAATCGCGATGAGCGTTCCGATGGCGGCGCACCGATTTTTGCTATGGTTATCCAGAGAATCCGTGAACTGCAGCCTGGATGCTCCATCGAGGTGCTCATCCCGGACTTCAAAGGTTCTACAGAATCGCTGAAGATAGTTATGGATGCCCGACCCGAGATTCTCAACCACAACGTAGAGACCGTGCCGCGACTCTTTAGGAAAGTCCAACCTCAGGATCATTATGAGTGGGCGCAGGCGACGCTCACCGACGCGAAGAACCTAGATCCGGAGGTGCTCACCAAATCAGGCATTATGGTTGGATTGGGGGAGACTATGGAAGAGATCAAGGCGGTCATGGAAGACCTTCGCGCTTGGGATGTCGACATCCTCACCATCGGTCAGTATCTCCAACCTACGAAAGAGCATCTTCCGATCGAGCGCTACTATACCCCGGAGGAGTTCGAAGAATTCGAACGTTTTGGTGGAGATATCGGTTTCAAGTGGGTTGAAAGCGGACCGTTGGTGCGTTCTTCATACCACGCGGAGCAGCAAGTCCGAGCCTTGAGTGTGGTCCACCGAAAGTTATATGGGAGTGAAACGGCATACGCGTGAAGATCGCTCGTCGCTAAAAGAATGAAGAATGCCCGGGGAATCTCCCGGGTATAATTTTTTCAACCAAGGGAGTCCAGAGGAGCCTTACTTAGGTTGAGCTTCCACCAATCTGAATGTGTGGAAGTGCGTGCAGCAAACGATGATCAGCAGCTGTTGATAGCTACTCAGGTAAGTCATTATGAGCGACAGTAGGGAGTGAAGAATCTCGGCTATGGCTCAAAGATCACTGTGGCAGGGCGAGATTCCTAGTCGCTCTGCTCCTCAGCCAATGTTGCCAGGAGCCGGAGTAGTTACAGTTTTTATTCGTATCCTGAGAATGCATTCAAGATCGCTAAAAGAATGTCTCCGCTGCGAATTGATTGTAAAATCCCCTATGGCCAGCGTAAAGGTGGGATATGGGATCCACGGAGAACGAAGATGATTGAGCTGAGGGTTTTGCCCGTTGGAGAATATCAGACGAACTGCTATCTACTCGTTGAGACTGAATTAAGTGAAGGGATACTCGTTGACCCGGGGGATGAAGCGCAGGAGATCCTGGATTGGATAGGAGCCACACGCGTCACCAGACTCTTGCTTACCCACGGACACCCGGATCACGTTGGGGCGCTTCAAACGGTGAGGCAGGCATTGGGAGTTAAAGCGGGGATTCACCCGGCCGATGCGGATGCTTTTTCCATACAGGCTGATTTCGAATTATCGCCAGGTGATATTTTCAGGTTGGGGGAGGCGCACATCGAGGTTGTTCATGTTCCCGGTCATACACCCGGCAGCGTCGCTTTCAAGCTCATCGAAGCTGATGGGTTCCATCACGCCCTGTCCGGGGACGCGATCTTCCCCGGAGGACCAGGGCATACGCAGACACCTGAGATGCTGGCGACGGCGCTCGAATCATTGGCCCGGACGGTCTTCACCTGGTCTGATTCGGTCCGATTACACTCGGGGCATGGGGCGTCGACGACTGTTGGGACAGAGCGCGCAGCCTTCGAAACCTTCCGCGACAAGCCACTTCCGCCCGATCTCTGCGGAGATGTGACCTGGGGCTGATTAATACCTGGGCGCAAGGGGAGCGGATGGATAGCGTATGAAAAAGCTCAGAATGATTGGGTTAGGATTTATACGACATTCTTCTGAAAAGAAAAATCTAAGGTCAAGAGCGGATAACCTAACAGCCAGCCCATAGTGGCTTCCCCTGCTCCAGGATTTGCAGATATAACCCAACGTACTGAAGTGGATCGCAGCTCTCATAGCCGCCAGGTGAGGTTCAATGGGTGAATACCGTTATTTTCATTCGATTGAGATCCGTTATGGGGATATTGATGCTCAACGCCATGTAAACAATGCCCGCTACTTCACCTACATGGAGCAAGCGCGGTCGAAATACATCAAGGCGCTTGGCTTATGGGAAGGATCAGACTTCGACGCGATTGGGATCATCCTCGCGGAGCAAAGCTGCCGATACTTAAACCCGATCCAATTAGATAGCGACATTAAAGTAGGGGTTCGCACCGTGCGTCTAGGGGAGAAAAGCATCGAGACTCAATATTCCATACAGGATGCTCAAACAGGAGACGAACTGGCTGTTGGGCAGGCAACATTGGTTGCATATGATTACCAAAAGGGGAAATCTATCCCTATTCCAGATGACTGGCGTGTCGTCATCACCGAGTTTGAAGGTATTTAAAATTGAGGCCGGAAAAATTTATAAGATTTAGCGGTGGTTTTATCAGCCGGTTTCATCGTATCAAGCTCCAGTTCTTATATGACCATCTCGATTGATGCGGGATCATGAGAGGAATCGAAATATGCGTTTAGATGTGTCGCTTCCCCCGGTATCACTAAAAGATGTGCCGGCAATTTCTGCAGCGGTGGAGGGAATGCGCTTTGATGGTCTCTGGTCACCAGAAACCCAACATGATCCATTTCTTCCCTTGGCTCTGGTTGCAGAGCATACGAGCGAGATGCATTTTGGTACGGCAGTGGCAATCGCGTTCGCTCGCAGCCCGGCAAATGTTGCGCACCTGGCATGGGATTTGGCCGCTGCTTCGCAGGGACGATTTATCCTGGGTTTGGGGACGCAAGTTAAACCGCATATCGAGCGGCGTTTCGGAATGCCCTGGCCAGAGTCACCCGCAGGCAAGCTGCGCGAGTTCGTTCAGGCCGTGCGCGCATTTTGGTCTGCTTGGCAGGGGGATGAACGCCTGAACTACCGTGGTGAATATTACAAACTCACATTGATGACCCCCTTCTTTAACCCCGGGCCGATTGAGCACCCTGAAATACCGATCTATTTGGCGGGGGTGAACCCCGGCCTGTGTCGATTGACCGGAGAAGTGGCCGATGGTTTCCATATCCACCCACTGCACACGGAGCGTTACCTGCGCGAGGTTGTACGGCCTGCGATCGCGGAAGGCGCCAGGCGAGCGGGACGAGATGAAGGCAAAATCGAGCTTTCAACGTCCACATTTATTGTGACGAACGCTCAACAGGAGCTGTTTGTACGCTCGCAAATCGCATTTTACGCGTCCACACCTTCCTACCGCCGCGTGATGTCGCTCCATGGGTGGGATGACACCGCCGAAGAACTTTCCGCCCTGGCTAGACAGGGAGAGTGGGATGCGATGTCGAACTTGGTGGATGATGAAATGCTGGCCACATTCGCCGTGGTTGAGAAGCCCGATGCGCTGGCGAGAGCGATCAAGCAGCGCTATGAGGGTCTTGTGGACAGGATCACGCCATATTGGGCGTTTAGCACCGGCGACGACGATGAGTTCTGGCGCGCCCTCGTTGAGGAGTGGAGGCGCACGTGATCATCGTCGATGGCCATGAAGATCTGGCGTGGAACGCGCTCACTTTCGGTCGTGATTACACGCGTTCCGCGTTTGAGACACGGGAGAAAGAAAAGGGGACATCCATACCAGAGTGGAATGGGGATACACTGCTTGGTTGGCCGGAGTGGGTCCAAGGCGGCGTAGCGGTGGTGTTCGCAACGCTCTTCTCTGCGCCAATTAGGCGGAAGAAAGAATCTTGGGATATTAGATGTTACGCTAATGCCGAGGAGGCGCACTCCCTCTATCACTCTGATCTGGCACATTACCATCGCCTGGTAGATGAACATGCTGAGAAATTCCATTTAATTCTCGGCAAACACGATCTTGAAATCACAGAGTCCGCCTGGAAGAAGGCCGGGGAGGAAGCGCAAAGCGTAGGAATGATTTTGCTCATGGAAGGAGCGGATGGCGTGCGGTCGCCGGGAGAGCTTCAAGAGTGGTTTGATGGGGGCGTTAGGATTCTGGGTCCTGCTTGGGCCGCCACTCGATATGCTGGAGGGACAGGAGAACCGGGCCCTTTAACGGATCTTGGCCGCGAACTCTTGGACGCCATGGCAGATGTTGGTATGATCCTGGATCTAGCGCATCTGGCTGATGAGGGATCTGTAGAAGCGCTGGACCTTTTCCGGGGGTCGATTCTGGTATCACATACAAGCCCGCTCGCTCTGGTGCCCAATGCGGAGAAACCTGAACGGCACATCACCGACCTCGTTATCCGACTAACCGCTGAACGGGAGGGGGTGATTGGATTGCTGCTTGGGAATCGTTTTTTAAAAGATGGGTGGGAACCTTCGCAAGGTAGAGATGCGGTAACACTGATAGACGTTGTAACGGGGATCGATTATATTTGCCAGATGTTGGGAGACGCTGCGCACGTTGGTATAGGGAGCGATTTTGATGGAGGTTTTGGCTTGGACAAAGTCCCTCAGGGGCTTGACAGCGTGGCTGACTTGCGGTTAATTGGCGAGTCGCTAGACGCACACGGCTACAATCAAGAAGATATCGAAGGAATACTTGGGAGAAACTGGCTGCTCTTTTTACAAAGAGCATTACCGGAGAATTAATTCTTATGCCCGCACTCACTCGACTGCAAGCACGCCTTGCACGACTCTGGATGACTGTAATGTTAATCGGCCTACTGATCTTTATGGTCGGTGTACAACCCGATTTAATCGGCATGAACCGCAGCGTTACAGTCGGTTTTGTTCAGATCGGGGTCTGGCTAACGGGGTTGGCGATTCTGCTCGTGGCGGCTTATTCAACTGTGCGGGTAACACGCAACGGCAAACCCAACTCTTTGCGAGCCGACATTGGAGTAAGGCTAATAGCCACAGGCTACGTCGTTGCTGCGGTAGGATCGCTGGCCGACTTCATCGGTGTGGGCGCCCACCGCATGCCCGTTATCTACTTTGGACCTATTCAGGTGATTGGACTGGTAATAGGTGTGTTGCTCAGCATGCTCGGTGTGATTCTTTATATGCCCTGGACAAAGAAATTAAAGACCGAAGCAAGTGCGCCTGACCCCGTGGAAGAAATGCCCAACCCAGGGAATGATTCGCCCCATTGAGTCCCCCATCGACAGAAGCGTAATCATCCTAGGATAGGAATCGGCCCTCCTGCAAGGCCGATTTTGATTTATGGCATCAAGAGGGCTGCAGCCGTCGGGGCGCTGGGGGATAAGCAGGGAGTCCACTTAATTTCACTCGGATGGCAAAAAGTTTGTGCTACTCAGCTATCCTCTCGCTGGAGTGACCAGGGAACACTTTTTCTCCAGGTTTAATCGCAGCGTAAGCATAGTTAACCGCCACGGTGACCTCGCCATACCCGACGACGATCAAGTTGAGCGAGTCGAGCTCCTCTTGTAGAGCGACGTCGCCAGCTGCGTATACTCCGGGGAGATTGGTTTCCATTTTGCTGTTGACTTTAATGTAGCGGCGGCCGATTGTCTCCAGCCCCCACTTGCGAATCGGTCCGAGGTCGGCTTTGAATCCGAGCGCCAGGATGCCAACATCGACCTCGATCGTTGTTTCGTCGTCAGTACGATTGTCGAAAATCACAGCGCGTTCAAGGCTCTCGCCGCCCTGAAACTCGCGCAATTCATAGAAAATACGCGTATCAACAGACGATTCATTTAAGGCGTTCACGGAAGTGTCATGCGCACGAAAACCCTCACGACGATGGATCAAGGTGACATGCTTGGCGATTGGCTCAAGCGCTAAAGACCAGTCCACGGCGCTGTCGCCGCCGCCCACGATGAGTACGCGGAGCCCAGCGTAGTCGTTGACATCCTTGACCCAATATTCCACCCCCTTACCTTCAAAGCGCGCAATACTCTCGTTATTAAGTTTGGTCGGACGGAAGGCGCCAATACCTGCTGCAATAACAACAGTGCGAGAGTAGTGGATGTCCTTGTCCGTCTCGAGGATCCAGCACTCTTGCCCAGCAGCATTTCCAGGGAGAGGTGCGCGCGTGAGGTTTATAGCCCTTTCCCCAAGCGCCATAAACGGCTTCCATTGAGATGCTTGTTCGGTCAGGCAGGCGGCAAGCTCTTTCGCCAGAATCGCCGGAAAACCTGGAGCGTCGTATATTAGCTTATCAGGGTAAAGCGCGATCAACTGACCGCCGGGTTGAGGTAGCGCATCGATGATCTTGACCTTCATCTCGCGCAGACCGGCGTAGAAAGCCCCGAAGAGTCCCGTAGGACCGGCTCCGACGAAGGTGATATCAAATAAATCAACGTTATTCTTAGGGCTCATAAATTGTAGAGAATCCTCCACGATGTGCAGACTGACATGCGTAGATTATAACGGCACTCAGAAACGGGTCTCCTATGGAGATGCGACCGGGTTCTTGGGAGAACCCTCCCCTCAACGTGTTTGTTCAAGGAGAAGGCGGTTACGCGCCGGCCAGGAAAAACAATACCACCACAGCAAGTGCGGAGAGTAATCCGGAGGCAGCGAAAAAATACACCCGGATGGCAGCCCAAGGTTGCCGATCGACAAGCCGGCCATCGTCTACCGAGGCCCAGACAGCCTCGTAGCGCGGTCCAAGGGTTAAAGTGAGGGCAACGCCAGCCAGCAAGCCGCCCAGATGGCCCCAGTTGTCAATTCCAGGCATAAAACCGAGACCCAGGTTCATGAGTGCCACAAGCACGATCTGTCGTAATTGTAGACGGCCAAAACGACCGAACAGACCGCGGTGAAGATACAAGAAAGCCCCCAACGACCCCAGTAGGCCAAAGATTGCCCCAGAAGCGCCGGCCGAGGGGTATGGGCTGAAGGCCAGGCTTAGAATCACCCCCGCGATTCCACAAAGCAAGTAAACAGCAGTAAAACGAGCCGTACCGAAGAAGCGCTCCACGGCTGGGCCGATTGCGTAGAGTGAGTACATATTGATTAAGACGTGGGGAATTGTTACGTGAAGGAATATTGGGGTGAAGAAACGCCAGGCTTCGCCAGCCAGGATTTCAGGACGGGATTTCGCGCCCAACTCTAACAACCAATCGAATTGAAAAAACTCAACAGAAAGGAACTGCCACAAAAAAACGAACAACGTGACAGCGATTAAACTGTAAGTGCCTGGGAATTGTTTGAAACCAGGGCGAGATTTTTTAGGTTGTGCGCCAGATCTGGAGGGAGCGGCAGATACGGCAGTATCTTCCGGCGGGTTTCCTTGCGTCATAGGAACACCTGTCTCGGAGTCGTGCGGCGATGTTCTGACTCGATGATCGCTACGATCGCATCTACTGTCGCATCGAGTTGTCCGTCGGCATTTACAACGTAGTAGTCGAAGAGTTCTACCTTGTGTAATTCTTCGCGCGCGGTATCGATCCGCAGCTGGAGCTTCTCCTCGGATTCCGTACGACGCGCTTTCAACCGTGTGATGAGTTCCTTCTCCGTATGCGTCGAAAGGAATATCAACAATGCCTCGGGGTAAAGTTGGCGGATCGTTTCAGCGCCCTGCACGTCGATGCGCATTACGACATCCCGCCCGCTGGTGAATGCTTCCCGCACTTGCTGCCTGGGGATTCCTTTGTATTCATCATAGACGAGCGCGTGTTCCAGTAGCTCATCCCGATCGATCATGCTGAGAAACTCATCGGGGCTGACAAAGAAGTAATCGACTCCCTCAATTTCCCCTTCCCTCTTCGGCCGCGATGTTGCTGTAACCACGAAATGGAACGGGAGCTGGAGTTCCTTCATGCGCTGAAGTACAGTGTCCTTCCCAACACCGGAGGGTCCGGATATTACGATGAGCAGAGGCCGCTGTTGTTTTTCATTAAACTCAAGGTACATGTATTGATACCTCCCGCCGCGGTCAGTATAATCTATTAACTGGAGGGTAAAATGCCGACGTATGATTATAGGTGTCATGATTGTGGAAAGCGGAATTCGATTTATCAGGCCTATGAGGATTACGGCGTAGCACCTGTGGTCTGCCAGTATTGCAGCAGCGAAAAATTAGAGCGCATGATTAGTAGAATTCGAGTCGCGCGTTCGGAAGAATCCCGGATTGAATCCCTGGCTGATCCAGGTGCATGGGGAGACTTCGATGAGTCCGATCCCCGTTCGATGGCTAAGATGATGCGCAAGATGGGCAACGAACTGGGCGAGGAGATGCCGCCCGAATTTGATGAGGCTATCAAGCGGCTCGAATCTGGAGAAAGTCCGGACGAGATTGAGAAGAGCATGCCCGATCTGGGGATGAGCGATGGTTTTTAGGAGGAACCATCGATTGCTGTCAGAATACTCCCCTCTCGCTACTCCAGTTATCCATGCTTCATTCGGATCTTGCGAACATCACGCGCACTCGTTTTGCGACAGCTAGCCCGAGCTTCATGTGTTCAGATGCATCAAGGTGAAAACCGTCAATTTCGCTGGATCGGACAATATCACCGGTGTTTAGAAACGCACAACCGAAGTCTGCCGCGATCGACGCGTACCGTTCGGCAAACAGATGTGATTGGGCCATCGCATCCACGAGGGCCTCTGTTTCACCAGCAAACGGTCCGATGGGCGGGGGAGCGAGGAGAAGAGCGGGTGGGGCGCTGCCTCGAGGACCTGCTCCGCTGTGGCGGATGACGTCCAATAAGGCATCGATCCCTTTGCCTACGTCACCAGGAGAAGCAGAAGATACCATTATTAAATCATTGGTTCCCAACATCAGGAGGACGAGATCCAAAGGGCAGTGGCGCGCCAGGGTGGAGATGAGATCGGTTTCGCCGTTAATGAAACCATCGAACGGGTTGCCACTGACAGCCGTTCTCCCATTTAGGCCCTCTTCAATTACCCTGTAATTCTCACCCAGCTCTTTTTGTAGAACGCCAGGCCAGCGGATGTCCAGCGGGAAGCGTTCTGCGGTAGCCGGGTTGAATCCCCAGGTGTTTGAATCGCCGAAGCAGAGCAATGTGATCAATCTTATATTCCTTCTTGAAGCGGCTTCTTTAGCCGGAAAGAATGCTGTGCTGCGGGAGGACCCGCCTAGTTATCATCTGAGGTGTGGGCACGAGCAATTGAGGAAGGCTTCCCGGCTATTCGTCCGTGTCTATCGGCTCCGCCTTTAAGCGGGTAATCACCGCGCTCCGGATTTCTCCTTGTAAGGTCTCAAAGGATTGCTCGGCGCTGAGGATAACCCAGCGCTCCGGGGCTTCGGCTGCCAATTTGAGATAACCGCGACGTACGCGGCGG
>DAOUDJ010000234.1:0-2354 GCA_034430795.1 Anaerolineales bacterium
GCCTCTGGGTGCTGGGCATCCTGGCCAACTGCTCCGGCGGGGGAACCCGGTTCTCAAGCAATGTCAGCAACGTACCGCAATACAGCACTGGCGGGGGCGAGTTCCCCCAGATCGAGCGCTGGCTGCAGAGCATCCCCGAGGAGACCTGGATCGCCTTCGGCATCGCCGTCGTCTGCGGCTTGCTGCTGCTGGCACTCGGCTTCTGGGTGCTGGCTGCTATCGGCAACGGCGGCCTGATCGCCGGTTTCTATATGGCCGAAACCGGGGAGACGGTCACGCTGGCCAGCGCTTTCCAGCAGGGCATCCGCTACTTCTGGAAACTGCTCGTGATCCAGCTCATTCTTGGATTAGCTTCCCTGGTCGTCTTCGTCCCGGTGATCTTCGGTGGTGCACTACTGTCGATCTTAACACTGGGGATCGGGTTGATCTGCCTGATCCCGCTCATCTGCTTGTTGATCCCGCTGGGCATCGTCCTCACGATCTACACCCTGCTCACGCAGGTCGCCCTGATCGTCGAAGAACTCGACATCGTCGCCGCCTTCCAGCGCGCCTGGGAGGTCTTCCGCTCGAACCTGGGCGAGGTGATCGTGATGGCCTTGCTCCTGGGTATCGGCGGTTTTGTTGTCGGGCTGATACTGGCCATCCCCTTCATTCTGATGGCCTTGCCCCTCATCACCGGCCTGATCGTGGGTACAGAGACCAGCAGCGTTGCTGGTTTTTCGGTGACTTTAATTGGCATTCTGTTCTACCTGCCGGTTCTGCTTGTCGCCGGCGGCATCATGCGCACCTTCATCACCGGCTCATGGACGCTGACCTACCGCAGCTTGATCACCTCCATGGCTGAGTAGCCAAATACACACCGGCCTATGGCACAGGGAATGTTCGCAACATCAGGAGAACGCGCTTGGAGCGCGTTCTCCTTTATGTAAACAACCACAAATTCGAATTTCCTGACTTTGTGACAGAAAACATCCCGCAGTGCAAAGATGTAGGGTCAAAGGCGGTTTTCCAGTGAATCCTACGTTTTAATCCAACGGAACCCGCACCTCCTGTATCTCCGGTGGCTCATATCCACCTTCGGCATTCTCCAGCAGGATCCACCAATACACAACGAGTTCTTCCGTACTCTCGTTCGCGATACTGTCGAGGCGATAGACTTTTTGATCACCGGGGGCGATCTTGAGTTCAGGGTCACAACGATCGGGCACCAAGCACGGCGCCCACTTGATTACAGGCAGGATCTCCGCAGGGAACACGACATGGTAGATCACGCCCTCGGTGTTGTTTGAAATGGTTAGTTCCAATGAAGAAATCTTCACTGTCACCGGAGCATTTGAATGGGGGCGGATGATCGGGGCAACCGTCATAGTCCTCCCCAGTGTCCCTGCACAAGAGGAGACGAGCACACTCACGACGACAATTAGGTGCGGAACCCTGTTTTTAATCATAGCAATCACGGTCAATAACCCAAACACCAGAGGAGAAACCCGCTGGATTTACGGGCAAGCCATCAAGGTCGTCGCCCACATGAGATCTTCAATAAGAATGTACGCGGAACGTGCTCTTTCCTCGACGGTCGCCGAAGCCGTGTTACAGTCGTCATTGGCCAACCCGGAAATCTGCAACCTATACCTCTCCCCTACCGTGACGGTTGCGCTCTTGATCTCGATCTCCCCGTCCAGGTTTTGCACGATGAATTCGAACTCCTCTGGGGAAGCTTCACGATACTCGACACCTTCGGGGCAATGCACCTCTTCGGTTTTTATCTCCTGGTTGTAGGAAATCGCACAATTCGCATTACTCTCCGCGACCTTCAGCGTCTCGGCATTCCAGATCCTGACTCGCAGGCTGGCTTCAGGGCTGAAAGTATCTTTGTTGATTACCACGCTGAAAGTCACGAATTCTACCGATCGACTGAATGGTACAACAATGCTGCAACCTACCAGAAAGATCAACGCCGCGGGAAGAATGAAATTTCTTACGAATGATTGGTTCATGATGCCCTCCTTGATCTAAACGTAAGACTCCTCCCGACCCTGATTGGTTCCCGCCTATCCTGAGAGTTTAGATCAACACCCTCACGGTCTGATCCAATCCATAAGGAAATTGATCTGATCGGTGTACGGAAAATCGACGACCTGCGTCTCCAAGATCCCCTGTGCTGGCTACTTTACTCATCCGCCGATCTTTAGGTCCGTAAGCGAACCTGTTGACTTCATCCGAATGGGATACCATACGACCTGATCTTCTACTTCCTCGACATTGGTTAGAATATCCTGGATTCAACTACCGAGCGCAACTCTGATGGTTGGAATAGTTTCCTAGATCGCATTAGTGGCATAACCCTCTCGCCA
>DAOUDJ010000235.1:0-3606 GCA_034430795.1 Anaerolineales bacterium
CGATAGTGGCCTTAGGCGGCCCCTGAGTCGGGAGTAGATGTGTGTCAATCAGCAGCCCGACAATCGGCGGCCGCATCTTACCTTGCTTGTCCTTGCCAACATTGACGCTCACCATAAGCATGGCTATGCCCTCCTACTCATCTGCGGCATGTTGGGGAACGGGTTCTGGTCGATGAACCCGGCCTCAATGGCCGTCTTGATAATCGTATACACTTGCTGACGAGCAACGGGTTTGTGATTGATGCGCGTCAACTCTTTGACTAGCTCGGCCTTGCTCTCGAAGGTCACGCACGACAAAAGACCGAGAACCTGGTAAAAAATGGGCCCATAATGCACGCCCGACGGCGCCCTCTCAGTCGTCATCTTCCATGACCTCCTGCTCATGCTTCCACTTACCTTCATCGATGGCGATGCAGTACATGAGCATAGCATAGACGATGATGTCGCCTAGGATGCGGAACGCCTTGTCCGGCGCATCGCCCGTCCGCACGAAAGTCTTCCACGCGCGGTAGTGTTTGCCTTGGAGAATCATTGCATATGTTAGTTTAGAAATCCCAAAGTCTTCAGCCGCTTCACGGAAGTTGTTCAACGCGTCGGACGTGGCGTCCGTCTCGGCGTACGCCTTATTCTTCCGCTGACACTTCTCCATCAAATGAGAAAAAAACTCCCGCATCAGCTTGTCCATACGACCCGGCGACATGACATCGTGGGTATCTACGAGTAACTGGTAATTAGGGTCGTCAGGGTCTGACGCAGTCTCGCCCGTATCACCGCTGCCGGCGCCAGGGAGGGGCTCGAAGATGTTGGGGTGCACCCACGGAATGTAGGGGAGTGTGGTCGTACTCGGGGTCTGGTGGTGGCAACAGCCCTCGCTCTCGTCGCAGAACTCGTGCTCGTCGAAATCGTAAACCATTAGGTAACCTCCTCTAGATAAATTATTGCTTGTTCCAGTGTTGATGGGCTGTGTTGAAAATGCCCCAACCCAACATTGCAGCTACCACAAAGAAGTCCACACACCTTTCCTGTACGATGGTCGTGATCAACGTTGAGATATTGTCGAGAATTTGACATGGCTAAAATATCGGGTCCACGACCACAAATGGCACATCTGTTGTTCTGAAATTCTTGCAATTGAACAAACTCATCTGGGGTTAACCCGTAGCACCCACGCAACTGGTAATTACGATCTTTCCCTCGGTGCCTTCGCCTATGTACCCGAACACGCTCAGGATGCTCAGCCCGCCATTTCTTTGCACGTAGCCGTGATTTTTCCTTATCTTCATGTGCAGTATAAATTGCCTTGTTAGCTTGGCACGACTCGCAGCGGCAACCCATCTTGTAAGCAAAACTCACAGATAGCCCGGTTGTTGGACATCGGGGTTTAGTAGACATCGCCATTCCTGATCATGGCCCCGTCTTCGTACAGTCGTACCCTCCGCTCGTAGAACTCGAGCTTGGCGCACTCAAACGCCTTGATGACGTCACTACGCAACGAATAGTCGTGCGGCGGCTGATGGTACTCCAGCCACGCGAGCGCCACGGACGTTAGGACGTAATTTAGATCACCGTCGCCGGCGCCCGCAGCCGCGAACGCATCGGCGAGACGCTGAATGCCTATCTTGTATTTGATGCGGTCACCGACCTTGATGTATGGCATTATTCTCCTCCTTCATCTTCATCGCCGTTCGGCTTATCAACGGCACAACTGAGGACGTACTTGACCGCGTCCTCCAGATTATTGAAGATAACGCCGCCCTCGCGGATAAACGGATGGTTGTGGACATTCTTCTCTTCCATGGCGATAACGCAGAGGTTACCAAATACCATGTTGAACGCGATCTCGCAAATCGTCCCGACGCTCCGCTCCGGCGCACCAAGCAAATTGACGAGGATTATGTCGCTCCTCTTGACGTCGAACTTGTCGCGCTGCACGAATGCTTTATCCGACAATGACGGCTCGTCTTCCGGGTACTTATCTGGTCGCAACTTCTTCCGACCCGAATGCAGTTTCTCAGTTCCGCGCATCGGATCAGCGACCTCAAAGCCGGCATCCACCAGCTGCTTTGTCACCTTCTCCCGCCACCCAGCCGCCTGTTTCGGAGTCAAACCGCTCATTGGCCCGCTAAAGATACACCCTCATCGGGGTGCCCCCTTTCCGCTATGAATCCTACGATCGCTTCTGGTGTTGGGTGATGGTGTGCGATCGCGTAGCCCCGCGCGAGGCTTGGCATTACTCTCCCACTACTACTTCCTCGGGTAGAACTCTCCGTTTGCGATGAAACCGTCCGGATATATCTGCACCAACTTCACGTGAACCTTTCCGTTCTTGACCTCACCATAGCTAAAGGCCTGCTGCCAGTTAGGGAACGGTGCGAATTCGAGGTCGAAGCGACACAAGCAACCGTTCTCGACGTAGCTGTGGCTACCCCTGGAGGTTGTCCAACAGTAGATGCTAGCCCGGTGCGTGTGGCCGCACAGACCGCTACTACCTTCCTTCTGGGCCATGAATCGGCCCACATTGATCGGCCAGGGCGTACTGCCGCCGGAAGCCTTCCAGCCATGCTGAATACGGAACCCCAGGAAATCCAAGACGCTCATGTACGTCAGGTCCTCCATGCCCAACTCCTTGAAGCGCATGAGCTCTTCAAAGTTTAGCACACGAAGCGACGACAGGTCGGTAGCTTCCTTCCAGAGGAAGCGACGTAGCCTGTCCTCGTGGTTGCCCTCGATGAATATCCGGCGGGCATTGGGGTTGGCTTCGGCGCGACTGAACAGCCACTCGTAGCTGTCGTCCAACTCATCCTGCAGCTTGAAGGCCCGAGTCGGATTCTTGTCAAAGCTACTGATGCTGTTATGCGCACCAAAACCCTCAGCGAAGTACGTTGGTGGATCAACCGAAAGCTGAGCTATCATGTGCGCACCATCCGGTTCGATAGACACGATCTCCACCGCATCCATCTGTTGCAACCTTTGCCCGAAATGTGCTTTCTTCTCTATCAGCCTCTTTGGTTGTGCCACCCCAAGAAAACGTAACGTATCAGCGTACCCGCCCTGCAAGGTGACGTGTTCCATATCCTGATAGCCATCGGCACTTCTATCGTGTGTGGTCACACCGAAGTTGAAACCCTGCTCAGTCAGTCGTGATTTTACTCCCTCGATAACGTTACCCGGCACCTGTCCCGCGGCTACTGAAAGACCAGGGCCATTACTAATAGTCCCCTCCCCGTCAAAGAACCCACCCAGATAACTATCGTCATTAGCCTCCCACACTGGGAGAAACCTGATGAGCTTAGGAACCTGCCAAGAACGAGCTTCCTTTTGCTTGTACAGATCGTCAGTGCGTCGCCAAGCTACATTGCCCTTATAAAGCTGCAACCACTGATGTTCGCCAGTGCAACGCAGCACTGTGCCATCAGAAAGCTCTACCTTGTAGACAGGAGCGGCGATAAAAGATAGATGGGTAACAGTACCCTCCCTCATCTTGCGGCCCCCGCCATTGGCGGCCCCTTGTTCGTCAAATGACATGAGCTTAGAACCCACCTTGAGATCCTCTACTCGAACCCACTTCAAGTCCGCGGTGAGAATCCTTGTCCCCACCACCGGACA
>DAOUDJ010000236.1:0-6670 GCA_034430795.1 Anaerolineales bacterium
TGTTTATCTTATTGGGATTTAATCTGGTCTTCTACTGGGTCTTGATGCGCATCTTGGAAGAACTCAGTCTGCGCGTCGGGTTAACTCAGCGGTAATTCGAAGGTAAGTAGAAGACTCAGTGTTGCGGTGAATATTCGAGTGGTTTGGAGAAAATAAGGGATGACTAGCGAAGATCCGAAGAGGAACTGGGTGAATCTAGGTTCGAAAAGAATTCCGGCTCTGCGTCAGGCGGTCTTTCCTGATGCCGACCCTATTGTGCGCGAGGGCTTACTCGCAACACCGCGTTCTGATGAAGCAGTGGATGTGCTCCTCGTCAACCCACCTACACCGGATGGTGGTTTGTGGATTCGAACGCAGCATCGTGTTGGTCGAAGGACGCGTGAGAATATGGTCTGGCCGCAAGTCTCCCTGGCACAAATGGCGGCCTTGCTCCACCCCACGTACCGTGTCAAAGTGATTGACGCCAACGCTGAACGCATGACCTGGGAATTTTTCAAATCGGAGATCGAGAAATTCCAGCCCAAATATTATCTGACCCAGGTGACGGCACCAACTCTTGAGAATGATCTTTACGGATGCTTTCTAGCGAAATCGCGTGGAGCAATAACCATAGCGTTCGGGACTCATGTTACCCCGATCCCGCGCGAGACGATGCATCCCTATCCTGCCCTGGATTTCATCCTGCTCGGGGAGCCCGATCTCACCTTACGGGACTTGATCGATCACCTGGAAAACCGTTTTGGTGAACGGTCGGGTGAGATTCAGAAGCTATTCGAAAGCCATGATTCCAAGTACACCCTTTCATTAAATACAAATGGCGAACCTGAGCTCGAAGGTGTCAAAGGGCTCGTTTGGCGACGCGGGGAGGAGATCGTCGTGAACGATGTGCGACCCTTCATCCGTGATTTGGACGATCTGCCTATGCCGATGCATGAACTGCTGCCGCTCCGGCAATACCGCATGCCGCTCATTAAGGGACCGTTTACCTTCATTGTGACCAGTCGTGGTTGCCCTGCAGGCTGCACGTTCTGCATCAAACACGTAAGTTACCAATACAGTGTTCGTTTACGTTCCCCTGAGAAGATCATGGAGGAACTTTGGCGACTTAAATCACTGGGGATTCATAACATTCATATGTACGCTGACTTGTTCACGGTCAACAGAGATCAGGTCGTCGAGCTTTGTGAGCTCATGATCGCTGAGGATATCCAGATCAGATGGACGTGCAACAGTCGGGTTGATTATGTTGATGAGGAAATGCTTCAGCTCATGGGTAATGCCGGATGTTGGCTTATTAGTTGGGGGATTGAATCGGGAAATGAGCAGATCCTCAAACACGTCCGCAAGGGCGCCAACCCAGATAAAGCTGAACGCGCATTGCGATGGGCTAAGCAAGCCGGAATCAAGAACTGGGGTTACTTCATCATCGGCTTGCCGGGCGAGACCGAAGAAACCATCCGGGAAACGATCGATTTCGCCAAGAAATTACCTCTAGATATCGCGCTGTTTCATGTTGCGGCGCCCTATCCAGGCACACCGTTCTTTTTCGAGGTTGTCGAGAATAAATGGTTCCGACCTGACACCCGTTGGGAACAAGTCGATATGGATCGCGGGACTGTGCTGGATTACCCAGGACTTTCAGCCGAACGCTTACTTTATTGGCAAAAACGCGCTTTCCGTGAGTGGGCTTTCAGGCCAGGCCCGATGTATACCTACTTGAAGATGTTGCTTTCAGATATAAGTACCTTCCGCTCAGCAATAAGCGTGGGCTTACAACACCTATCCTGGTCCTCCACCGACAGCGGCCCTTCGGGTTCTTGAACAGCCGGAGATGGGCCACGGCAGAGTTAGGGCTTGTGGCTGCCGCTGCCCTGTTGTCGATCATCTATCCTGATCAGGCATTGTTGTTTGTCGGGCTCGGATCGATCCCATTTCTACTTCGCCTTCCCGGGCAGGTCACAGGGCCAAGATTAAGGGGCCTCGATTTCCTGGTTGCTGTCTTCCTTTTTACAGGAGCGCTAGGAATTTGGGCTGCGTACGATCGAGGTCAGGCTGTTCTAAAGGCTGCACAGCTTCTGCTGGCGGTCCTGCTGTTGTATGCGGTTCTTCGACAACCTGACGAGAATCAGAACTTCATACTGTCCGCTCTGGGTCTGCTTGGAGCGGGTCTAACGATCGGTTATATCCTCTGGAATGATCCGACGGCCCAGACGGCTGATTTCGAGGGAATCAGCCGAGTACGCGAGTGGATAGGGGCGCTAAACCTTCGATCTGACTTGATCTCTCTCGATCCCAATGTTTTGGCCGGGGCGCTGATCTTTCTCCTGCCGATCCTGGTCGGGGCAGGATTCTCACGAAAGAGGCAGTCATATCCAATCGCGGCTTTATGCTACTTCATTCTGTCAGTCCTCCTACTGTTGGGGTTGATCCTGACCAGTTCAAGAGCGGCGTGGATTTCGCTTCTGCTTGCCCCGCTGGTCGGCATGGGGGCATATATAATCCTGCGCTCATGGCGCCATGGTCCGCGCTCACGCAGATTGTTGGTTTCCGCTGTAATAGGCTTAACGCTCCTGCTGCTGGTTGTAGGGAGTCACGCAGGAACTTTCATCGCCCGAAATCTGAAGCTCTTGCCCGGCGCGCCAACGCTGGGCGAACGCGGCCGCCTAATCAAAGACTCTCTCGATTTGATTTCAGACTTCGCGTTCACTGGAGGCGGGCTTTCATCATTCTCGGGCCTCTATTCTCGCTACATTCGCGTAATTCCCTTTCATTATTTTCGCCATAGCCACAACCTCTACCTGGATCTCGCGTTGGAGCAAGGTATTTTCGGTCTGATTGCAGCACTTGGCCTTTTCCTATACACGCTAAAGGTGTGCATACGATCATTTGCGAACAGCCGAGCGCAACGGGGGACGATCGACTACCTGGCTTGGGGGAGTTTCATCGGATTCATCGCTGTATTGCTACATGGTTTTGGGGATGACCCATTGTATGGGGCATCGGGTACGCCACTTTTCTTGCTTCCGCCAGCTTTGGCGTTATATTTCTCCGGGATAAAAAACAATGTCCAGGCTGGGCATCAGTTTGGGACGAGTGGTCCCGGAGGCTTACTACAAGTTACGAGCGCTACCTCGCGCAAGCGCTCCATCCTGGTCTTCCTGATCATCCTTACCGTGGTGGCTTCCTCCTGGCGACTACTTGCAGCAGGGTTGGCAGCAAACGTCGCTGCAGTAAGGCTGGCACAAGCCGAGTTGGCGGGCTGGGATGGCGACGGGTGGACTGAAATTCATGACCAGCAAGTCGAGGATGAGATCCTTGATGGGCTTAGGGTTGTGCTCCGGCTCGATCCGACTCAGGTGACGGCTCTATACCGCATCGGCCACATAGCGCTGTCACGTATGGATTTCGATCAAGCCCTCATCTACCTCAACGACGCGCATAACCTCAATCCCTCCCATCGCGGGATTAGCAAACAACTTGGATATGCTTTGTTATGGGGTGGTGAGATAGAGCAGGGCATCGCGTACTTGCAAGGGTTCCCTGAAATCCAAGAGGAGCTAACGACCTATACCTGGTGGTGGGCGACTCAGGGCGAAGAAAATCTATCTCAACGGGCGTTTAAAGCCGCGGTAGCGATAGCCGCACGGCCCGCAGCCCCAGAAGAATAGGAATCAGGCACATGATGACACCCAAAGAGATTTTAAATTTTCCGCTTCAAAGAGGGAATGAAAATGCCTGAATCCCGAGTCTACATCCACCCAACGTCAGACGTTTCACCCCAGGCTGCAATCGGTATGGGCACGAGAATCTGGCATCTGGTGCATGTCCGCGAGGGGGTGAAAATTGGGCAGAACTGCATTATTGGCAAGGGTGTCTATATTGATCATGACGTTAATATCGGGGCCAACGTCAAGATACAGAACAGCGCCTTGATTTACCATGGTGCGAAGATCGAGGATGGTGTATTTATCGGACCTCAGGCTTGCCTTGCAAATGATCAATATCCACGGGCGATCACGCCGGAAGGGACGTTGAAGGGCGCGGATGATTGGGTTGTCGGTCCAACCCTGATCCGCTATGGTGCGTCGATTGGAGCTGGCGCGATTGTAATGCCTGACTTGACCATTGGCCGTTTCGCGATGGTCGCTGCTGGTTCGGTCGTGACCCGAGATGTCCCTGATCATGCACTTGTCCTCGGTATTCCTGCGAAGGTTGTTGGTTTTGTGTGTCGCTGTGGAATCCGGATGGAGCAGAAGGGTGCGACCTATCACTGCCGCGAGTGTGACTGGACCTACCTCCCGCAGGAGGCTGGGGTATGATCCCCATTGCACGACCTCTTATCGGTGAAGAAGAAATCGCAGCCGTCGTCGATGTACTTCGCTCGGGTCAACTAGCTCAAGGGTCGAAGGTGGCTGCGTTTGAGGCTGCCTTTGCTCAATTCTGCGGAGTGAAGCATGCCATCGCAACATCCTCGGGGACGACAGCCCTCCAAGTAGCATTGCTGGCGCACGGAATCGGTGACGGTGACGAAGTTGTCACCTCGGCTTTCAGCTTCGTAGCCTCAGCTAATACCATCCTTGCAGTGGGTGCAAAGCCGGTATTTGCCGATATCGAGCCAGAATATTACACCATTAACCCCAACGACATTCGCGAGAAGTTGTCGCCCTCAACCCGAGGCTTGATCGTTGTACATTTGTATGGTCAGGCCTGTGATATGGATGAGATAGCTCAAATTGCCGAGGAGCGAAATCTGGCACTCATCGAAGATGCATGCCAGGCTCATGGTGCGAAATACAAGGGTAAGGTCGTGGGGGCGCACGGCACGGCTTGCTACTCATTCTATCCAACCAAGAACATGACCACGGCTGAGGGTGGCATGCTCACCACCAACCGTGATGACATCGCGGAACAGGCAAGAATGCTTCGCAATCACGGTAGCCGGGAACGATATTCACACGAAATATTGGGCTACAACTTCCGCATGACTGAGATCCAGGCTGCGATTGGATTGGTCCAGCTTGGCAAGTTACACGGGTGGAATGAAAGCCGTCATGAAAATGCGCTCACGCTGACTCAGGGTTTGAGCCACATACCTGGAATTACGACGCCTGAAATTCGGTCGGATTCAAAACATGTCTTTCACCAGTACACCATTCGTGTGAAGCATCGAGATTTACTCATCGAATCGTTGAAAGCGAATGGAATCGGGTTTGGCATCCATTACCCCACACCGATTTACAAACAACCTCTCTACCAGCAATTGGGTTACGACCTGACCCATCCCGAAACGGAGAGAGCTTGTCTGGAAGTGCTCTCACTACCTGTCCATCCATCGCTGACATCAGCTGAGTTAGAAGCTATTGGGGAAGCAGTCTCCTCGATTTCGATGAAGGTTTAATCCGCGGCTATGTGCTCCTCGTTTCGACCATGAATATTCGCAAATGGCCAGAATGTCAGACCCCGATTGTGCTTGAAGACCTGGTGCCTCTCGAATTTAACCACGTAGCAGCATCGCGCGGGGTTTCCACGATTTGTGCCAATCTCCTTAAATATAACCGACGGACGAGATTTCCTTTATTGAGTTAGCAAGGAGATAGATTATGCAGCAAGTAAAAATTGGCGTTGTGGGCGTCGGACGCATGGGGAAGAACCATTGTCGGGTCTTGACAAGCATCCGAACCGCCGATCTGGTCGGTGTTTTTGACACCGACCAGAAGCGTGCCCTTCAAGTCGCGGGTGAGTACGAAACGGATAGCTTCAAAACCTTCGATCAGATGCTGGACGCAGTTGACGCGCTGATCATCGCGACACCAACAAAATCACATCATCCTCTTGCCATGCTTTCAATCGACGCAGGTGTACACATCCTCGTCGAGAAACCACTTGCCGAGGACCTCGCAGAAGGCGAAGAGATCAAGCAGCTGGCTGAGGATTCCGGGATCCTCGTTCAGGTTGGACATATCGAACGCTTCAACCCTGCCTACCGTGAACTGAAGAATCTCATCAGACCTGTTCATGTCCTTGCCATCGATAGTCGCCGCCTGAGCGCCTATGATGGCAGTAACACCGATGTTGATGTGATCTTCGATCTGTTGGTCCATGACATCGACTTGGTCACCGATTTGACAGGCCGAGAACCGGATGACATTGCCGCGATCGGGATACGGGCGATGAGTGGGAACATCGATCATGTCGTAGTTCACCTCTCCTACAGTGGGGGTCCTCTCGTATCGATGGTTGCGTCCCGTGTGACAGAAGAAAAAATCAGGAAGATTGAGGTAACTGCGTTAGAGGCATTTATTGAGTCTGATCTAATGGATAAAAAGGTTTCTATCAAGCGCAGGACCATCGGGGAATACACGAATCATAACTTTGATGGCGTCAAATACCGGCAAGAAAGCATATTGGAGAGCATTCACGTCCCCATGCTCGAACCGCTATTCCTCCAGGCGCAGCATTTTATCGCTTGCGTTCGTAAAGAGGAAAAATGTCTGGTGCCGGCTCAAGATGGTCTGCGGGCAATGCGGATTGGCACGTTAATCCGGGATAAGGCCATCGAGGGGATTATCGATATCCCGATCGCCTCCTCTGAAATTCCGCCAAAGTCCGAAGCCGTTATGAAGGGATGAGGGCGAATGCCTAACGAGCAACCCCGCGTGCGTCTGTCCAT
>DAOUDJ010000237.1:0-17088 GCA_034430795.1 Anaerolineales bacterium
TTGCACTTGAGCGTTGAATCCAGATATCATTTAAAACTTGAACCCTATCACGTTGTAAAGAGGTTACTTATGGATTTTCTAGCTACCTTGCTTGACTTTTTTATTCACCTGGATGTCCATCTTGGTGAGATCATCCTGAATTATGGGGGTTGGACCTATGCAATCCTATTCTTGATCATTTTTATGGAAACAGGATTTGTTGTGACCCCCTTCCTGCCCGGAGATTCCTTGCTGTTCGCCGCGGGCACTTTTGCCGCCCTGGGTTCTCTCGACCCCATTCTCCTCTTTTTCCTTCTCTTTGCGGCGGCCATACTGGGTGATACTGTCAACTATTGGATAGGGAGCGCAGTTGGCCTGCGTGCTTTTGAAAAGGAGCGTCGCTTTTTAAATCGGGAGCACCTAGAAAAGACCGAGCGATTCTTTGAGAAACATGGCGGGAAGACCATTATCCTGGCTCGTTTTATCCCCATCGTCCGAACGTTTGCGCCATTTGTCGCCGGAGTGGGCACGATGAATTATCGGAATTTCATTGTATTCAACGTTATTGGCGCTTTCTTATGGACCTCTCTTTTTATTTTCGGTGGCTATTTCATCGGCAATATCCCTCTTGTAAAAGAGAACTTTGAGATCGTCATCATGCTCATTATTTTCATATCTGTATTGCCAATGATCTTTGAATACATTAACTCGCGTCGAGAAAAAAAGTCTGGGGAAGCGACAGGCTAATAAAAGCGAGAACACTAAGGTCTAGCGCACCCCTCCCCGGTTTTGATCAGACCTATCTATCATTGACTCTGCCAATCCAGTCCCATCTCGATTCGCACAACAAGAAAAGGGGCTGTCCCAAAAGGGCAGCCCCCGTTCTCAAGTTGCGGAACTTGGTAGATTTTATTGAAGGAAAGCTATTCGCAGCTCTTACTACCCTTCTTTCGCAAACTTCCGGTTAAGAATTTCAGCCAATGTCGGTTGCCCTATCTCCTGGAGCTCATAGCGGACGCGTTGGCTGGGCTGCTTGATCTTGACGACACGCAGGAGATCAATGGGGGTACCCACGATGACCAAATCGGCAGGGGTATTAGCGATGGTTTCTTCGAGATCCTTGATTTGTTCTTCGCCATAGCCCATCGCCGGGAGCAGAACGCCGATATCGGGATATTTTTCAAAAGTCGCTTGGATGGAGCGCACAGCGTAAGGACGCGGATCGATGATCTCCGCAGCACCGAACCGTTCAGCGGCAACGGTGCCAGCCCCGAACTTCATTTCGCCATGCGTCAAGGTCGGCCCATCTTCAATCACAAGCACCCTCGCACCAGCAATGGCGGCGGGATCTTCTACTGTAATCGGAGAAGCAGCGTAGACAACGGTAGCTTTGGGATTGAGCGACCGAATATTGTTTTGCACAGTAGTGACATCTGCCAGGTCCGCTGTATCAACCTTGTTGATGACGATAACATCCGCCATACGCAAGTTGACCTCGCCAGGGTGATAATCAATCTCGTGCCCAGCACGATGTGGATCGGTCACCACAATTTGAAGATCAGGTTTGTAAAAGGGAAGATCGTTATTACCGCCATCCCAGACGATAACATCAGCCTCCTCCTCTGCGTGTTTTAGAATCTCTTCATAATCAACACCCGCATAAACTACGACCCCCCGGTCGATATGCGGTTCGTATTCCTCGCGTTCCTCTATCGTACATTGATGCTTATCCAGATCATCATAATCAGCGAAACGCTGCCAAATCTGCTTGCGTAAATCACCATAGGGCATAGGGTGGCGAATAACAACAACGCGGTGCCCCATAGCTTGAAGGATGTCGGTGACGCGGCGAGTTGTTTGGCTTTTTCCACAGCCGGTTCGCACAGCGCAAACTGAAATCACTGGTTTTGTAGACGCTACCTGCGTTGCCTTCGGACCCATCATACGATAGTCCGCCCCTGCTGCGAGAACTTGAGAAGCCTTGTGCATTACCTCCCGATGTGGAATATCAGAATAGGCGAAAATCACCTGGTCGACTTTTTGATCTTGAATGAGGGCATCGAGTTTATCTTCAGCGTGGATAGGAATCCCCTCAGGGTAAAGTTCACCTGCAAGTTCCGGTGGATAGACCCGCCCTTCAATATCTGGGATTTGCGCAGCAGTGAAGGCAATCACTTCATATTGGGAATTGTTGCGGAAATAGACGTTGAAGTTGTGAAAATCCCGGCCGGCGGCGCCCATGATGAGTACACGAGTTCGGTCCATAGTTAATATTATCCTTTGTGAGATTTCGGTTATGCGTTTGTTTTGATCTCTACGTTATAGCCAACACTTGCTTAATAATTTCCAATCATCAGCCAACGCGTAATTAATAGAGGGCAGGTGCTAATTATATGCGACTCGGCGGGAATTGGCTTCCGCAGAACCGCATGCAAGCGCAGGAGCCGACCACCCCTCTGTCAGAGGTTTGTATGTCCAGTAGCTCATCTTAATGAACGATACTGGGAGGAATTCCAATAGGAGCGTCCTCGTAAAGACCTGAGAAAAATCCGGGGGAGAGTTACAAAGCATCGAACCTTTCGGTTTGTTCATGGATTCGCAATATAATGCAGTACATTCAGTGGACGCGGTCGACTATGGACACTATTCTTAGAATCTTGAAACCAAACGGCCGAAAGTTCAGAACGTGGCTCTGGCAAGTCGCGCTGCTAGCGATTGTCTACCATCTTGCCGCCCGCTTGGGACTTTCGATGGCCTACTTACAAGATAACACCTCCCCTGTGTGGCCCCCAACCGGTATCGCCTTAGCAGCGTTGCTGCTCTTCGGCATCTCCCGATGGCCCGGGATCACTTTAGGGGTCTTATTGGGTTCATTGCTGACCGGCGCACCGTTCAATCTAGCCCTCGGCATGTCGATAGGCAACACACTCGAAGCACTTATAGGCGCCTATATTCTCCAACGATATGTGAATTTCCACCCAGCAATGGATCGAGTCCAGGATGTAATCGGACTGGTCATTGTAGCAATTTTCAGCACAATGCTCAGTGCAACCGCCGGTGCTTCCACGCTTGTGCTCATAGACTTCGCGTCGGCCGATGCCTATGGGTCAATCTGGATCACGTGGTGGATTGGAGATCTACTCGGCGCACTTGTAGTAGCCACCGTTATCCTGGCCTGGCTAAAAACGGAGATTAAGCCCGGTTCCCGGAAGAAGATCCTTGAGGGGACGCTAGCCTTCGTCTTGCTGGGGATCGTCACCTGGTATGTTTTTATTTATCAGACTCAGACGAGCATCTATCACCAGGCGCTGCTCTATCTGATTTTCCCATTCGTCATCTGGACAGCCATCCGTTTTGGACAGCGCGGGGGCACAACCGCCGTGATCATGGTCTCCGGGATAGCCATCTGGGCGACCGTTGCGGGGCTGGGTCCTTTCTCGCTGCACTCAAAGAACGATAATCTGATCCTGCTGCAGACCTTCCTCGGAGTAGTGTCGCTCACCTCACTGATCCTTGCGGCGGCCACGATGGAACGGCTCCAAGCCTCGCGCACACTCCAACAACGAGCCGATGATTTGGCAACGCTGAACGAATCCTCGCGGATATTTCTCGATGCCAGAAACCCAGATTCGATCTACCAAACGATCTGCGAGCTGGCAATCTCCCACATCGGGATGGATGCAGCCTGGATCGAACGCAAAGGGACGGTGGGTGAACGACATGATCCACTAGCATCTTGTGGAATTTCGAACGCTGCGATCCAGCAACTGGATCTCTCGACTTACATGTTTGCGTACAGCGAAGACCCTGAGCAGATACATGTCTTTACACTCGATAGAACAGCGCCAACCCTGAGCTCTTCACCTCCCCCGTTTAAATCTCTGGCAGTTGTCCCGTTAATCTTCAGCGGGGAACTGATCGGTGATTTGAAACTGCTCAGCCATAAGAGCGATTTCTTCTCGACCGACCGCCAGCTTTTGCTCGGTTCCTACGCCAACCTGGCGGCTGTTGTCATCCAAAATAGCTGGCTCTTTGATGAGGTTCGTTATTCGAATCGGCAGCTGCACGGTTTATCCCAACGCCTGATAAAAGCTCAGGAAGATGAGCGTCTGAATCTCTCCCGTGAGCTGCACGATG
This sequence comes from Anaerolineales bacterium, assembly GCA_034430795.1. Classification (GTDB taxonomy): domain Bacteria; phylum Chloroflexota; class Anaerolineae; order Anaerolineales; family E44-bin32; genus E44-bin32. The sequence goes on from DAOUDJ010000237.1 coordinate 4,117, forward strand.
AGTCCGGGCAGCTTCTGACCGGCCTTCTCTTCGAACTCGGGGTGCTGGAACAGAAAGCGCGCGATCCCGAGACGGCCATGAAGAAAATCCAGGATCTCAAAACAACAGCTCACGAACTGCAGGACAATCTACACAAGTTAGCGGTTAATCTGCGCCCGGCCAGTCTCGACCACCTGGGACTGGTGACCGCCTTAGAGCAATTTGTTAATGAATTCAGCCGCCAATATGACATCCGTGTGGAATTCGAAACCGTTGGCATGCAGGAGCAGCGATTGTCGAGCGAAGCGGAAACGGCGATCTACCGGATTGTACAAGAATCGCTCACCAATGTCGTTCTGCATGCCCGGGCAACGCTGGTCGATGTGCAGATCAGTCAACGCAGTGATTATGTCGTCGCAACCATTGAGGACAATGGCGTTGGATTTCTTTTCACCACACCTACGGTGGAAGATCATCTGGGCCTTTTTGGCATGAGGGAGCGGGTTGAAATGCTGAATGGACGCTTTACGATAGAGAGTTCGCCAGGGAAAGGAACCACGGTGAACGTGGAGATTCCCAGCAATGCCTAGAATCTTGATCACCGACGACCATGCCATCGTACGGACTGGACTTCGGACGCTGCTGCAGTCTGAGCCCTCGCTTGACCTGGTCGGGGAGGCATCGGGAGGCTATGAGGCGATCGACCTAGTGGCAGAGACCTCGCCCGATATCCTTCTCCTGGATTTGAGCATGCCGGATCTGGATGGAATTGAGGTAACCAAGAAGCTGAAACCGAAATATCCTGAGCTGCGTATCCTGATCTTGACCATCCATGAGGATAAGGCATTGGTGAGAGAGGCGATAAAGGCTGGCGCCTCAGGCTACATTCTGAAACGCGCTGCAGAGAGCGAGTTGGTCTCCGCAATCAATGTCTTGATGCGCGGTGATATGTACGTTGACCACTCGCTCCTGAGCACGCTGGTTGAGGATACGGTAGAGAAACCAGTACATAATAGAGAGCTAATTGAAGCCCTAACCCCCCGCGAAGAAGATGTGCTTGGTCTGATCGTATTGGGCTACACCAACCGCCAGATCGGTGAAGAGCTGAGCATCAGCGTGCGCACGGTCGAAGGACACCGCTCCAACCTCTCTGAAAAAATCGGCTCGCACAGCCGGGCAGACCTTGTCCGCTACGCACGCGAGAACGATCTCATCGATGGAATATTAGATAATTAAACGAATAGCCTTACGGCACCACAGATCCAGCAGTACTGCGTAGTTTCTACCTATATCCACATTATAAAAATCCGCACTTTATACGCTTCAAAACACCCGCCAAACATTCTATATTAACTTCAAGCCTTCCCCGGCTGAGGGGAAGTTGCCGCATGCATGCTGTTATCTGCATTTCGCAGGATATTCGTTATGACGAATCGTTCGACGAAAAACGCTCCTGTCACCCCATTGTTCTCAATGCGGGGCATCAACAAATCCTTCGCAGATGTGAAGGCCAACGACCAGATCGACCTCGATATTTACTCTTCGGAAGTGCTGGCTCTGCTGGGGGAAAATGGTGCTGGCAAGAGCACCCTGGTGAAGATCCTATATGGTTTTTACCAGGCCGATTCTGGAACAATTGAACACCACGGCTCGCCCATCGATATCCAATCACCCCATGATGCCCGTGAGCAGCACATCGGCATGGTCTTCCAGAACTTCAACCTGATCCCGGCCTTCACGGTTGCAGAAAACATCGCTCTCTTCTTCCCCAATCTCGACGCGGTTGTCGACATCAAGCACATCGCGCAGCGGATTGAAGATATCTCGGAACGCTACAACTTGAAGGTAGATCCGGCCGCACTCGTGATGGACCTCTCGGTTGGAGATCAGCAGAAAGTTGAGATCCTAAAGCTGCTTCTCTCGGATGCACGCCTGCTGATCCTCGACGAACCAACACGGGTTCTGGCCCCACATGAAATTAAAGGTTTATTCAAAGTCATAGACAGCTTACGGGCTGATGGGTATGCCATCGTCCTGATCACGCACAAGATGAAAGAAGTGCTGGAGATTGCCGACCGGATCACGGTGCTGCGGCAGGGTGGCGTCGCCGGCTCACTCTCGGTGTCAGAAGCTAGCGAAGAGAAACTAATTGAGATGATGTTCGCCCGGAGGGTGTCCGAGTTCCAGGGAATCGAGCATCATGGGGTGCAGATTGAGGCTGAGCCGCTGCTTGAAATACGGCAGGTCTCAACACGGGCTGAAGGCACCCAGGTGAGCCTTAAGGCGATCGACCTTAAAGTCTTCCCGGGCGAGATAGTGGGCATCACCGGAGTGTCCGGCAACGGGCAGCGGGAATTGGCAGATGTCGTGCTGGGAAAACTCCCTGCAGGTGGCGGATCGATTTTTATACGTGGAGAGGACGTCACGCATTTCTCAATCCGGAGGATCCGCCGCAAAGGCGTAGCCTTTATTCCCGAGAGCCCGATGGCAATGGCGGTTGCACCCTACATGACGGTGCTTGAGAACATGGCCGTTCCGCAGATCTGGCGCTATTCACGCAACGGTGGATTGAAGATCGACTGGGAGGCAATCAAGCAGGATTTCTCAGCATCGATGGACCGGCTGGGTTTCAGACTTCCGTTTTACTCTCTGGCCCGATCACTCTCAGGGGGGAACCTGCAGCGGATGGTGATCGTACGCGAAATGGCGCACCGGCCGGAATTAATCATCGCATCTTATCTCACCAGCGGATTGGACGTTCGCAGCGCGATCGCGGCGCGAGAGGCTCTCGTTCAAGCGCGTGCACAAGGGTCTGGTGTGCTTTTGTTCTCCGATGATCTCGACGAACTCTTTTCATTAAGCGATCGCTTAATCGTGCTCCAGGGCGGCAGCATACGGGGGCAGTTCACGCCTGCCGAAACCAGTTACCAGGAAATTGGTTATTTGATGACCGGATCAGAGGTAAGAAATGCCCATGGAAGCTGATAATAAACGCCGGCCCAGCGCGAGTATGCATAAAATCTTTCGTGCGTTCACCCGCTACCTATCCATGATAGTGCTTGCGCTGGGGTTGTTTGGGATCATCATCTGGATCAGCGGCAAGAATCCGATTGTTTCATACCGTGAGCTTTTCGGCTCCACACTCGGGAGCTGGTACGGCTTTTCAGAGGTTCTTGTGGCGATGACGCCGATGTTGATCACAGCACTGGCGGTTGCTCTGCCATCCCGCATCGGGCTGATCAACGTCGGCGTTGAGGGACAGTTATATATGGGTGCCTGTGCCGCGACCTGGGGGGCACTGATATTTTCCAGCGCACCGGCCTGGATCCTACTGCCGGTGATGGCTATCTTTGGTATGCTCGGAGGCGCGCTCTGGGCATTGATCCCGGGCCTTCTGCGGGCGATGGGGTTGGTCAACGAAACGATCACAACCCTGCTGCTGAACTCCGTGGCGCCTAAGATTGTCGCCTTCTTCGTGTTCGGCTTCTGGCATTCCCCCATGGATACAAATAAAACGCCCAACTTCGTGGACGCTGCCCGGCTGCCCACCTTCTTCGGTACGCGCGTCGATCTTGGGCTGATTATCGGGATCCTGCTTCTGATCGTTTTTTGGCTGGTCATGAAATATACCCGCTGGGGGCTGGAGATACGGGCCATCGGTGGAAACCCGGAAGCAGCACAGCGCAATGGTGTGCCAGTGAAGGTGTACATCGTGGCAATCCTTTGTATCGGCGGTGCGATCGCCGGTCTTGCTGGTATGGCTCTGGTTTCGGGGTATTACGGCGTGCTGCTGACCGGCTTCTCACGTGGAGTCGGGTATATCGGTTTCCTGATCAGCTGGCTTTCATTTGGTGATCCGGTCGGGATTGTGCTGACCTCCTTCGTGGTGGCAATTATCACAACCGGAGGCAGCATGCTGCAACTCACCACGGCACTGCCCTATGCGATCATCAACATACTGCTGGCTGTTGCATTATTTGTGGTTCTCTCCGGGATCAATCTTATCCCGAAAAGGAAAACCGTATGACGCTGCTAGCGATCCTTGGTGTCCTTTCAAGTGCGATTTTTTCGGGCACCTCGCTGCTGTACGCCACGCTGGGAGAAATCATCGATCAGCGCGCGGGCATTGTGAATCTGGGTCTGGAAGGCGTGCTGCTGATCAGCGGGGCGACAGGCATCGCGGTTACGTCGTTGACGGGCAACCCGTATCTCGGCCTGCTGTCAGCTGCGCTGGCAGGCGGAGCGACGAACCTGATCATGGGCTTTCTCATTGTCACTCGGCGAGGAAACCAGCTGGCGAGCGGTCTGGCATTGATGTTCTTTGGGTTTGGTGTCAGCGCACTGATAGGAAAGTCCTTCGTCGGGGTGAAGATCAACGGGCTTCCGCGGCTTACCCTACCCGGCATGGCGAACCTTTCACCGCGGTATTTATCTCTTTTTCAATTCGACATACTCATCTATTTGGTCATACCATGTGCACTTTTTGTCTGGTGGCTTCTCTTCCGCACTCGCTGGGGGCTCGGCGTGCGTGCGGTTGGTGAGAATGCCGACACCGCTTTCGCCTCTGGCCGCAATCCTCACCTGATCAAGTACCAGGCGTTGTTCGTCGGCGGAATGCTTGCTGGTCTTGGAGCTGCCCATCTGACTCTCGCATACACCCTGAACTGGACCGAATACATGATGGGAGGCCGTGGGTTCATCGCCGTCGCGCTGGTGATTTTCTCGAAATGGCATCCGATTCGTGCAATTGCCGGCGCATTGCTGTTCAGCGGTGCTGTGGCTTTTCAGCTGCTGCTTCAGGCAAGCGGCGTGCAAGTTTCACCATTTCTACTCGATACGATCCCTTACATATTAACGATCCTGGTGCTGATCGTCTGGGGCGGCTCACGCAAACACTCGGCTCCTGCCAGCCTCGGACGAGTTTATATGGGCACCGAGTAGATCACACTTTGGGAGTTGGCAGGAGGATATCCTGCTTGAGGAAAAGCACCACTAATAGTAAGGAGAGGAGAAAGATGAAGAAAAAACTGTTGTACACCGTACTGGGCACGATGATGGTTCTGTCACTGCTGCTCGCTGCATGCGCTCCGGCGGAGACGCCCACCGAAGCTCCTGCTGAGCCCGACACACCGGTCGAGGAACCGGTGGTGGAAGAACCCGCTGAGCCAGAAGAGCCGGCCGAGGAGGGCGCCTGCCTGATCATCGGAGCACTTCATGGTGGTCCTATCAACGACGCGGGCTACAACCAGGCGATGCATGAGAGCGTAGCTGCCATCGCCGCGAACATCGAATGCGTCGAGATTATCGAGGCTGAAAATGTTCCCGAGGAAGCGGGCGCAACGGCTACGATGGAGAACATGATCGCCGAAGGCGCCGGGATGATCATCGCCACCGCCTTCAATCACCAGTATCCTGCGCTCGAATTGGCGGGGAAGTACCCGGATGTGATCTTTGAGCATGCCGGTGGCTGGGAGATGAGCGGCAACTTTGCCAACTTCTTCGGTGAGCCTCCAGATGTCTGGTATATGATGGGCGTCGCTGCCGGCCGCATGACCGAGACGGACAAGCTCGGCTTTGTAGCTGCCTTCCCGATCGGCTGGACGCTGACCTTTGCGAACGCGTTCCACCTGGGGGCACAATCCGTCAACCCCGATGTTGAAACTACTGTGTCCTTTACCTTCAGCTGGGGTGACAGCGCCAAGGAAGCAGATACGACGAATGCGTTGATCAACCAGGGTGTTGATGTGATCACGATGCATGTCGATTCGCCAGCGACAGTCATCTCGACGGCTGAATCACGAGCGGTGTATTCTATTGGGTTCCAGTCGCTTCACGCGCAGGAGTTCGCTCCTGAATACTGGATCTCCGGCTCAGGATACACACTCGGCGGAACGCTAACCTGGTTGACCTCGACCGTGCTCGATGGAACCTGGGAGCCAATCTTCCTGCGTTGTAGCCTGTGGGACGGCTGTATGGCCTTGGCCCCGTTCGGGCCGAAAGTCCCTCAAGAGGTGCAGGATGAGGTCATGGCGGTGAGCGACTCCATTGAATCTGGAGAGACAGTAGTCTTCGCGGGACCGATCTATGACCAGGATGGGAACGTGGTCGTCGCCGAAGGCGATGAACTGACGGCCGATGTGATGAGTTCTGTGGATTGGTTCGTCCAAGGCATGGTCGGCAGCCCCAAGTAACGGGATTGCTGATTGAAAATAAATGGGCAGGGGGATTGTCCCCTGCCCATTGCTAAAAAAACGCAAATAAAAGTTGATGGATTCATCGTCACTGCGATAAGTCATTGTCTCTTGAATTTGGAACGATCCCGGAGAGCGAGATAGAGATGCTTTCGGGGCGGCAAGATACCCTCTTCTTCTCGTTGATGCGCAGTGCATATAAACCACAATCGCACTTACTCGGCACGCTGCGGGCATTAATCCAGCGTCACTCGCCCCTGGACATGCGCTTCCGGACTAAATGCGTGGATCTTATTCATAATACGCATCGATGAAGATGGTTGGTTCCGAGTCAACGGAGAAATAACAAACTTAGCAATCATATTAGATCGTAATAACGGGTCTCCAAATTGATAGACAAACCAGGAAAACCTGACGGGTAAAAAATGAAGGTGGAATAAATGGACATCAAGCAGAAAATCGAAGCAGCAAATCAGGAAGCGACGGAGAAGCTGATCCAGGGTGATCCTGTGCTTGTGGATATCGCCCCGGCGGGAGAGGTGATCCCGGGGATGGAAGGCATGCTGATCACCCATTCTGGTCCGCCGATCGCATGGGCGCTGATGTGCGGTGCGCAGCAAGGAGCAGTCATTGGCCAGGTACTCTACGAGGGATGGGCTAAGACGATCGACGAAGCGCGCGAACTGCTTGAATCGGGCGATGTGAGATTAGAGCCCAACCACCACCACGACACCGTTGGTCCAATGGCAGGAACGATCTCCCCCTCGGCCCCAGTTTGGGTAGTCGAAAATTCAGCCTTTGGCAATCGGGCTTTCTGCCGCCAGGTGGAAGGTCGACAGCAGTTCGGTGAGTTCAGTGACGACGCGTTGGATGGTTTGCGCATGTGGCGCGATGTTTGGGCACCGACTCTCCGTGCAGGGCTTCTAAAACAGGGTGGACTTGAATTAAAACCAATCATCGTGCAGGCTCTTCAAATGGGGGATGAGTTACATAATCGCCACAGCGCCTCCTCCAGCCTTTTCGCCAATGCCATGGCTGTTGCCATGGTCGAAGCCTTAGTTCCCACCGAAGCGATGCTACCCACGCTGCGCTACATCACTAACCACAACCTGATTTTCCTCGGGTTGGCGATGGCAAGCGGCAAAGCGATCGCCGACGCCGCACACGGGATCGACTACAGCACAGTCGTCACGACGATGGCACGAAACGGCACCGAGTTCGGGATTCGTGTCAGCGGATTGGGAGACCTCTGGTTCACCGCCCCGGCCCCGGAAGTTGAAGGTCTCTTCCTGCCAGGATACAAAGAAGCAGATGCCGGGCTGGATATGGGCGACTCAGCAATCGCCGAGACCGTCGGTTGGGGCGGGTTCGTGCTTGGCGGCGCGCCGGGCATTTTGACTCTGGTTGGTGGAACTCCCGAGGAAGCGCTGGCTTATACACGCGAGATGGCAACAATCACGACGGGCGAGCATCCTACCTACCGATTGCCAGCGATGGGATTCATTGGCGCCCCGATAGGGATAGACATTCGCAAAGTCGTGCAATCGGGCGTCACGCCGATCATCGACACCGCGATTGCACATAAAGATCCAGGCTATCCAATCATTGGCGCCGGCCTGGTTCGGCCGCCAATGGAGTGTTTTAAACAGGCACTTATCGAATTCAGTAAAAAATACAGTTGATGTGGTTTTAATAATAGCCACCATCAACGGCAGGTGAGCGATGGCTTCTGGATTTGTGATCCGAAAAAATCAATACTACGACTCGGTCTTTTTGATGGGAATCAATAAGATCCTATCCGAAGCACCGGGTGTTGAACAAACCACGGTCCTGATTGGCACCGAGGCGAACAAGCGCTTGCTCGCTGATATCGGCGTTGCAGATCCAGAGATCGACGCTGCGGACCCCAATGACCTGATCGTCGCCGTAATCGCCGAGTCAACGGCGGTGGTCGAAGATGTCATTAATGGGTTTGATGAAACCCTCAAGGCGATGGTAGCCAGATCGCCGGTTTCTAATATCAGGACGCTTGAGGCCGGTATCAGCCACAGGCCGGATGCCAATCTGGCTGTTTTCTCAATCCCAGGAGAATATGTCGCGGACGAGGCCAGGAAGGCACTTGAGTCCGGGTTGAATGTGTTCATCTTCAGCAGCAATGTTCCGTTGGAGGAAGAACTCGAGCTAAAGCAGATCGGAAAGGCTAACAGTTTACTGGTGATGGGTCCGGATTGCGGCACAAGCATCATCCGTGGGTTGGGGATCGGCTTTACCAATGCGGTTCGCCGCGGCGCGATAGGCGTCTTGGGACCCTCCGGGACAGGCTTGCAGGAATTCACGAGTCAGGTGCACAACTCCGGGGGTGGAATTTCTCATGCGATTGGTACCGGTGGCAATGACCTCTCGGACAGGATCGGGGGGCTGACAACATTGGCGGCCATGCAGGTCCTGGAAGCTGATCCGCAGACGGAGGTCATTGCCATCATCGCCAAGCCGCCTGGAGCAAAGACGCTGGCATCGCTAGTGGGCCAGGCGAAGCGATTCACAAAACCGCTGATTGGTTGCTTCCTCGGCACAGGCAAGGAATCCGCTAGGAAATATGAACCGATCCAGTGGTCATACACCATCGATGACGCCGTCGAATTGGCGCTTCGGGCAGTACATGTTGTCCCAAAGGAAGCAGCCGAACTTGAAGCTGGTTGGGGAAGAAAGCTTGTAGAGGCGGCACGGGCGGGTTGGTCAACTGAGCAGAAATACCTGCGCGGGGTATTCGCCGGTGGGACTTTCTGTTATCAAGCTCAGCAAATCCTCAGGGATGCGGGAATACCTATCTATTCAAACAGCCCGATCGAATTCGATTTCAAACTTGAAGACCCCGATATCAGCTGTGCACACACGATGGTCGATATGGGCGATGAGCACTACACCTCAGGAAAACCGCATCCGATGATTGATGGCACGGAGCGGGCAAAGCGGATCGTGGCTGAGGCAGAAGATCCAAGCGTGGCCATCCTGCTGCTCGATTTCATCTTTGGGCACAACGCCTCGAATGACCCGGTCGGCGAATTGATGGAGGCACTTCAGCAGGCGAAAGCCGTCCGGACCGAGGCCGGCGGGGAGTTGACCATCGTCGCTTCCGTTTGCGGAACGAGGGAGGATCTCCAAGATATTGACCTGCAGATAAAAATGCTAAAAGAATGTGGCGCATTCGTCTTCCACAGCAATGCTCGCGCGGCTGCTTTTTGCCGGCGATTGCTAGATCGGAGTTAGAACCTAATCATGGAACAAAAGGTTGACCTTCTCCAGCAGCCACTTGTGGTCATCAATGTTGGTTTGAGGGATTTCGCAGAGAACCTTGAGGCTCAGGAAGCGGACGTCATTCAGGTCGACTGGACGCCTCCTGCCGGTGGGGATCAGGAGATGATCGATCTGCTTAAAGACTTGCTTTGATCATCTGATCCGGTCGCCACTTCTCAATTTGTTTCGATAATAGCTATTAAGAAATCGCACTTCGAGCCAAGAAGTCCCGAGCAGGCCGAGGTTTAAGAACCTACAAGAACATAACCTCTGAAGTTCACACTTGCACTTCGATGTGCCCCACCCCTTCCGCCATCACCTGACCGATGCGCGCCGCAGCATGCACTCCCCGCAAATGCAATGCCGCCAGCAATTCATCGACACGACCTTCTGGTAAACTGATTAGAAGCCCCCCGGATGTTTGCGCGTCAGCGAGGATAAGCTGCTCCACTCGTGAGATGGTGGGCGCGAATGTCACGTGGTCGGAGACGTACGTCAGGTTATTGAGCGTACCTCCGGGTACAGCGCCGGCGCCAGCCAAGTCCCGCGCAGCGGGCAATGTGGGCACCGCGCTCGCGGAGAGAGTCACATCCACATGGCTGCCCGCGGCCATCTCATGCAGGTGACCCAATAGTCCAAAACCCGTAATATCCGTGCATGCATTTGCCCCAACTTCCACCATCGCTTCACAAGCTGCGCGGTTGAGGGTCGCCATCAGCTCGCTGGCTTCCTGGGCGATAATTTCGTCAGTCAAACCGCTCTTTACTGCTGTGGAGATGATCCCGACGCCGAGCGGTTTAGTGAGGACAAGTGCATCTCCCGGCTGGGCTGCGCTGTTGGGGATTACGTGATCGGGGTGCACAATCCCGGTAACCGCCAAACCGAACTTTGGCTCTGTGTCTTCAACCGTGTGTCCACCGATAATGCTTATACCGGCCTCGGCAGCTTTCTCAAGCGCCCCGCGCAGGATCTCTTTCAGCACCCATAATGGAAGCCGCTTATCGGGAAAGCCGACGATGTTCAACGCAAACAACGGGCGAGCCCCCATCGCATAGATATCGGAGAGCGAGTTTGCAGCTGAGATAGCACCGAACATATAGGGATCATCTACTATGGGAGTGAAGAAGTCGACCGTCTGGACAATCGCGATCTCATCGCTGATACGATAGACTGCGGCATCATCGGCTGTGTCCTTCCCGACGAGAACTTCAGGATCCATCGAGGGAGGGAGAGCGGCCAGGATTTCCTCCAGAGCCTGGGGGCGCAGTTTGCACGCGCAACCCATGCCGTGCGTATACTGGGTGAGCTTGTACTCACCCTGCTCGAGCGTGCTTTCCAGAACACTTCCTTCTGACCCTGGCGTCAACCGCAGGACAGCCTCAGATACAATACCAGCCGCCCGATCGACGTCCTCGGATGACGTACCTCGACCCACCGAAAAGCGGACCGTGCCCATCGCCCAGTCGATTGGCACCTGCATCGCCTCGAGCACCGCTGATACGTCAATGCCATCTGCGTGGCAGGCCGCTCCAGCCGAAGCCGCTACTTGCTCCCCAATCTCCGCTAGAAGCGTGTTGGCTTCGACCCCGCGGAAGCTCAAACTCAGCGTGTTCGGTAGGCGTTTCTGAGGGTGGCCGTTCAACCTGAACACTTGGTCACCCAACGCGGCCCCGAAGGCATCGTGAAGACGATCGCGCATCGCCAGGAAGTGTGCCGCGTTCTTGTCCAGATCGCGGGCAGCCAGCGCACAAGCCCGGCCTAGCGCGACGATACTGAGCACGTTCTCGGTCCCAGGCCGGCGGTCGCCCTCGTGGTCTGCACCGTGAAGTTGTTTGGCGAGTGCTGTGCCGCTGCGGATATAGAGCGCACCGACCCCTTTCGGCGCGTACACCTTGTGTCCGGCGATCGATAGCAAGTCCACCCCGAGTGTGTTTACATCTACGGGGATTTTTCCAATCGACTGGGCGGCGTCGGTGTGCATCAAAGCGCCGTGCTGGTGGGCGATCGCAGCGAGTTCGGCGATGGGCTCGATTGTGCCCACTTCGTTGTTGGCATGCATCACGGTCACAAGTACCGTCTCCGGCGTGATGGCCCGCTTCAGATCGCCAGGATCGACGAGACCATGCTCACCAACATCCAGAACTGTCAAACGAAACCCTTGCCTTTCCAGCCACCTACAGACTTCGATGACCGCCGGGTGCTCCACGGCGGACGTGATGATATGGTTGCCCCGTTCCCGAAGAGCGAGTGCAGCTCCCTTAATCGCGTAGTTGTTGCTTTCAGTACCGCCGCTCGTGAAGATCAATTCCACGGGCTGGCAGCCGATCAGCGCAGCAACCTCAGCGCGGGCAGCCTCGACAGCTCGTTTTGCGGATACCCCGTACGAATGACTGCTTGAGGGATTTCCGAAGCGCTCATAGAGGTAGGGTGCCATCGCTTCGGCAACCTCCTTGGCGATGGGTGTAGTAGCGTTGTAATCCAAATAGATAGCGTCCATGTCACTTACCTGCCAATCTGAGAAATTCGGGCGATCGGTTTGTGCCATCAATAATGCATATTGTCCGCGCCCTCTGTGTGGGAGAGATAATAATCCAATTTCCGCAGAAATATGCTATAGATTCAAGACGCACCCCGAGATGTACGGCAACGAGCTTCTCCATTTGCCATGGCCGATCAGGTAAAACCGTCCCTAATCTCCCGGATAACACGAAAATGCATACCACAGGGTTTTATGAATTGTTCCACGTTGTACATGGTTGAACTACCTGAGCTACCAACGCTCTCGGCGAACACCCAAATATCAAAGAGTTCAACTCTGGAAAGATAACTAACTCTCAAGGGTATGCCGCGCCGCCACGAGTGCGCTTAAGATGCGTTTTCACCCACAATTAAACGAGCCAGTTTGATACAAACTGGCTCGTTTGTGACCGATCCGTTGATACATATCTGTCAAACTCGACTAAGGGGGACCGTTTCTGGAGAGAATCCGCTCTTCAAATTCGCTCGAACGAGGCGGAAGATCATCACCACCGTCTCGAGAGAGGTGATGATCAGCGCTACGCCAAACGCCATTCGGAACGCCGCCATCCCGATAACCTGCCAACCACCATTGATAGTATCAGGGAGCTGTTCGAGAGCGGTAAATAAACCGCTCGCTCCGTGTTCCGCCAACCAGGCAGTGTGCCCCTGAACCAGCAGGAAAAGGATGGCAATGCTCAGAAAATTAGCGGCGATTTTTACGATCCGGGTGGTTGTCCCCCAACGCCCTTTCCAGAGCAGGTAGATATCCAACCCTAGGCTAAACAAAAGCGAAATACTGATCCAGCCAATGTATTGGGCGATCACCGGATTGGTAACGAATTCGCTGCCAGGGGTCGACACGAACCCAACGCTCTCTGGGAAGAAAACCAGGACGACCAGGATTATGATGCCCATTGTGATGCTGAAAACTCGTTCACCTCTTTTAACAGTTTCAGACTCGCTGATCTCAGGGAGGCTGCCCGGATCC
>DAOUDJ010000238.1:0-74326 GCA_034430795.1 Anaerolineales bacterium
CAAAGAAAGAAGAAAAAATCGTCATGGAAGGTACGGTCTTGGAGGCGTTGCCCGCAACACAATTCCGTGTTGAGTTGGAAAACGGGCATGAAGTTCTCGCATATCTTTCAGGCAAAATGCGTCGATATTACATCCGAATTTTGCTTGGGGATCACGTGCGAGTAGAACTATCTCCTTATGATCTGTCTCGAGGGCGGATCACATATCGCTTCAGGAAACAAAGACCGACTTAAACCTAAAGCCCATTGATCGCGTCAAGCCCCTCCGTTTTGCCCTTACGTCTCGATCTGCCCCGGTGAAAATCGGGGCAGATTTCGTTTAAAGATAAGCCCCCGCCAGTCCTTTTCGCTGCGGACATCTATTAACTCCAGGTCCGCATCTGCTGCCAGTTTCACCAAAGGTTCGATTTGCTCCGCAAGGATGCCCGAGAGGATGATCATCCCCTTTGGTTTCACATAGGTGGCCAGCCCAGACTGAATCAAATCCATCAAGACATGAGAAAGGATATTTGCAACAATGAGGTCGTTTTGTTGAGGTTCAGTTTGAAGAGTTTTAACTTTCTCGAGACTTCCAGGTTCAACCTGAATGTATTCAGCGACATGGTTTCTTTCTGCGTTCTCCCTGGTTGTCTGCACCGCAACATCATCGGTGTCCACTGCCAGCACATGGTTTGCTCCCAGTAGAACCGCGGCAATGCTCAGAACACCTGTGCCACAGCCGATATCGAGAATATTATCCCCGGGGTGTAGGTGGTCTTCAAGGCCTTCAAGACACAGACGTGTTGAGGGGTGAAGTCCGGTACCGAAGGCCATGCCCGGCTCAAGGACGATGACCTTGCGCCCACTTTCTTCGATTGTGATCCAGGGAGGGGTAATCAGCAAACGTTTGCCAATGAGAATCGGCTGAAAGTGTTTCTTCCAGGATGTTTGCCAATCCGCTTCTTTTAGAATCCGAAATTCAGGTTCGGGCAGTGGTTGGATCTGGCTGAGGTGCCAGAGGCCTTCTTCTATGCGCCGTCTTTGTTCATCTTCCTGACCGTCGATCGGTATATAAGCCTTAACGAGCACCTCTGTTGCGGCTGAAAGAGCGCCGTTGTTATCCGCTGCCATCTCGATGGCGACACCTCCCAACGCATAGCGGGATAACACCTCGGTGACTGCTTCGGCAAGCTCGCCGTTGAGAATCAGGGAGAGCTCGAGCCAGCTCAATCGGTCAGCCCTCCTAGAATGTCCTTCAAGGTGTCAAAGAAACCGTGCTCCCGTGGTCGGACCTCGGTTCCAAGCGATTCGGCCAGGCGTTCCATGATTTCGCGCTGTTCCGAATCCAGTGTGCGAGGGATCTCAACCGAGAGAATCACAAGTTGATCGCCTCTGCTGCTCCGATTCAACCGCGGGATGCCTTTTCCGCGCAATCGCAGAATCTTTCCGGGTTGTGTGCCGGCGGGAATAGTCAGTGTTTCGTCCCCGTCGAGCGTCGGCACAGTGATGTCAGCTCCCAAAGTTGCCTGCGCGATGTTAATAGCTAGCTCTAGAAGCACGTCATCGTTCCGTCGCTGGAAAAAGCGGTGGGGTTTGGTGTGTATCACAACGTACATGTTTCCCGGAGGTCCCCCATTTACTCCGGGCTCACCCTCCCCTCCCAGGCGTATTTGGGTGCCTTCGTCAACACCACCGGGCACTGCGATAACTTTCTTGACTTGTTTGCGTTCCAGGCCGCGCCCGGAGCAGTTCTTACAAGGAGTGGCGATGATTTGGCCTCTCCCACCGCAGTTCTGGCATGGGGCGACGCTAACCATCGAGCCTAAAAAGGTTTGTCGCATGTGACGCACTTCACCCGTGCCGTTGCATGTATCACAGCGGATCGGCGAAGTGCCGGGCTCTACGCCTGATCCCTGGCAAATAGAACATACAGCTTGTCGGGAAAATGTAATCTCTTTTTCGATGCCGAAAACGGCTTCCTCGAAGCTAAGCGTGATATCGTAGCGCAGATCGGTCCCGCGCCTGGGTGCATTTCGTCTTTGACGGCCTCCCATGCCGAAGCCAAAAAGCCCTTCAAAGATATCGCTGAAACCGAAGTCGAAATCAATGTTCATCCCCCTGAGCCCCTCATGACCAAAACGATCATAGGCGGATTTTCGTTCGGCGTCAGAAAGCACAGCGTAGGCTTCGTTGATCTCTTTAAAACGCTCTTCGGTGCCACTTTCCTCAGCTACATCGGGGTGATATTGTTTCGCTAGAGCGCGGAACGCATTCCGTATTTCATCGGGTGATGCGCTTCGGGATACCCCCAGAACTTCGTAATAATCTCGTTTGCCAGTCATAGATATTGGATAAGGAAAGGCGCCTTTAGGCGCCTTTCTGCACACAGCAGTATTCGCTTAGGCATCTTGAAATTCACCGTCAACGACATCGTCCTGGTCTGAGGTTTCATCGCCCTCAGATGTGCCGCCTCCAACTTGTGCCTCTGATTGGGCATGGACATCGACCCCTGCAGCTTCGATCAACTGGCGGAGATCGTTTGTTTTTTGCTCCACTACATCGTAACGATCGGCGTTGATATCTGCCCGCAGCCCATCTATCTTAGCTTGCAGGTCGGCTTTCGTTGATTCTGAGAGCTTGTCGCCGCTGTCGTGTATGGTCTTTTCGGCGGTATAGATCATCTGGTCAGCTCGATTCCGAGTTTCGGCGGCTCCGCGGCGCTCAAGATCTTGTTCGGCATGTGTTTTTGCTTCATCGCGCATCCGCGTCACTTCATTTTCAGAAAGACCCGAGGAGGCATGGATTGTAATCTGTTGACTCTTTCCAGTCGCCTTATCCGTAGCGCTGACTTTTAAAATGCCGTCGGCATCGATATCAAACGTCACCTCGATCTGAGGTAATCCGCGCGGAGCAGGCGGTATGCCTTGCAAGGTGAAACGGCCGAGCGACTTATTGTCAGCTGCCATGGGCCGCTCTCCCTGTAAAGTGTGAATTTCGACCTCCGACTGGTTATCAGAGGCGGTGGAGAAGACCTGACTCTTGCGTGTTGGAATGGTCGTGTTGCGATCGATGAGGGATGTAGCAACCCCTCCTAGCGTTTCGATGGAAAGGGTGAGAGGGGTGACGTCGAGCAGGAGGATATCTTTCACCTCGCCGCCAAGGACGCCAGCCTGGATCGCCGCTCCAATCGCAACCACTTCGTCAGGGTTTACCCCCTTATGGGGCTCGCGCTCGAAGATCTTGCGTACTGCCTCCTGAACTGCCGGCATTCGTGTCATCCCGCCAACGAGGATAATCTCGTCAATATCCCTTGCGGTGAGACCTGCATCCTGAAGCGCCTGCTTACACGGCCCGATCGAGCGTTCGATGAGGTCATCGGTGATTTGCTCAAGCTTAGCTCGAGTGAGGGTGACGTTCAGGTGCTTTGGACCTGAGGCATCTGCAGTGATAAAGGGCAGATTGATCTCGGTCTGAGTCACGGTCGAGAGCTCGATTTTGGCTTTCTCTGAGGCCTCTTTAAGACGCTGGAGTGCCTGGCGGTCGCTGCGCAGGTCGATTCCTTGATCACGCTGAAATTCATCTGCAATGTAATCGATAATGCGCTGATCGAAATCGTCACCTCCGAGGTAGGTGTCACCGTTCGTAGACTTCACTTCGAAGACGCCATCGCCGACATCCAGGATGGAGATGTCGAAGGTCCCTCCACCCAGATCGTAGACGGCGATGGTCTGATCCACTTTCTTGTCAAGACCGTACGCTAGTGCGGAGGCTGTCGGTTCATTGATGATGCGCAGAACGTCAAGCCCGGCGATCTTCCCGGCGTCCTTCGTTGCGTTGCGTTGCGCGTCGTTGAAATATGCTGGGACGGTAATGACGGCCTGCGTTATGCTCTCCCCGGTGAATGCTTCTGCGTCGGCTTTAATCTTGGCAAGGATCATGGCTGAGATTTCGGGGGGGGCGTATTCCTTTCCCCCAATCATGACGCGCACATCACCATTGGGCGCTTCAGAAACTTGGTAAGGAATGAATTGCAGACCGTGCTGAACTTCTCCATCGGAGAACTTGCGCCCCATGAAGCGCTTGATCGAAAAGATCGTATTTTCCGGATTTACAATTGCCTGCCGCCGGGCTACCTGGCCAACCATGCGTTCTCCGGTAGTCGGATTCTGAGCCACAACCGATGGGATCAGCCGGTTTCCCTCGGAGGAGGGGATGACCGTAGGGTCTCCTCCCTCAATGATTGCAACTACAGAGTTGGTTGTTCCGAGGTCAATTCCAATTATCCTTCCCATTACGGACTCCTCCTATTTGGCGACTCGGACCATCGCCGGACGAAGCACACGCTCGCCCAGTTTGTATCCTGGTTGTGTAATGTCGATGATCAACCCTTCTTCGTGATCGTCGCTTTCCTCAAACGAAACTGCCTCGTGAAACATTGGATCAAAGCGCTCGCCTTCAGCCTCGATGAGTTCGACGCCTTCCGCATCAAATAATGCCTGAAGTTTCTGCTGGATTAATTCAATCCCTAATGTCCATTCCTGGAAATCATCCGCTTCAGGGGCTTTCGCTAGCGCACGCTCGATATCATCTTTCACTCCGAGGAAATGAGTGATGATTTCTCCGGCGATCCGTACCCTGGCATGTTCACTCTCGCGCTGGGTGCGTTTCTTGAAGTTTGAAAATTCCGCGCGGGCTCGCTGCCATCCATCCAGGTATTCCTCGGCTTCGGTTTGAAGGCGTTTTACCTGTTCTTCTAAGGATTCTTCCTCTGAAGCTTGAGTGGAGTCCTCCATCTCGCGCACATCCGCGTCGATGACATCCTCCGACTGCAGCTTATCGTTGAGTTCTGAGACCTCAATTTCTTCAGCGGCTTGCTCTTCTTTGGTTGGTTCTTTATCTTTCATACTCTTGGGTTTTCTCCTCATGAGCCATCCTCACATCAAGTCTGAACAGAATTATGAATGGGAATTTTACTCGGCGAAAGTCTCAATCACCAACTCGCTCAATAATCCGGCGACATAGCGAACTGTTGAGATCGTTCGACCATAAGCCATCCGGGTAGGTCCTAAAACGCCGAGAGCGCCGATCGCGAAGCCTGGCGCGCCGTAGCGCGTCAACACCATTGAACAGTCTCTCAACTCCTCCCATCCCCCTTCGCCGCCAATCATAACTTGCACGCCATTGATGTCAGGGCTGAGTACGTGTGCGAGGACCTCGTCGAGAAAACCGCGCTCTTCGAGCAGGCGCAACGCGGGTCGGGCAGCTTCGGAACCAGCGAACTCCGGTTGCGCGAGGACGTTGGCGAGACCATCACGATAGATCTCCCCGGTCCAGACTTCGTCGGCGCGGGCCATCATCTCAGCGACCAAGAGAGAGATATCTTGCAGAAGGTCGGACTCGCGTTCCGAATACAGCTGGATGGCTTGGGCGTCCAGACCGGCGCAAAGACTTGTGATCTCGGCGGCCGTTATGGCGAGTTTGGCCTGATCCCAGACATCAGATAATGTGAGCATCTGCTGGCGCACATCGCCCCCTTGCAGGACGAGCACCAGCAGCACCTGGCGATCCCTAATGGAGATCAACTCGAGGTGTTTGAATAAAGCTCGTTCGGGCCGGGGTGTAGTAACGAGTGATGCGACGCGCGAGTGCTGAGCCAGGATGGAGGCCGAAAGGCGTAACCACTCATCCATGTCAATCGGCGCCTGGTGGAATTGGTGGCTGATCAAACGTTTCTCGGCCATGGGGAGCTCGGTTTCACCGAGCAATCGACGGACGAAGTAACGATAACCAGTTTCCGTCGGGATCCGGCCAGCAGAAGTGTGAGGCTGACGGAGATAGCCCGAGTCGGTCAGCGTGGCCATATCGTTCCGAACGGTCGCCGAGCTTACCCTCAGACTATAGCGGTCAATAAGGCGCTTAGAGCCAACCGGCCGGGAGGTTTCGGTGTATTCCCGCACGATGAGCGCGAGGATAGTTTTTTGACGATCCGTGATTGATGACACGGTTTTCCTCATAGTGTTAGCACTCTCGGACCGAGAGTGCTAAACAGCAATTTTTTGATGATACCATAGCCGCAACCAGACCGTCAAGAAAACCAGGGTAGCCTAGAAGTACTTTTTTTCGAACCCGCATAGAGAATTGCCGCCAGGAGGGGCATTTCTTCCCGGTTTCTGTGCAGTAGAGGTAAGAGCAAGGCAGCCAGAGTTGTCTCTGGCCTGAGTAAAAGATTCTTCCCGAGGGGTTGACTTTTTAAGTCTGCCTCGATAGTATCGGCACCATATCTCCTTAAGGAAGTGAATGGGAAAATGGCGAAAATTGTTGAAATAAGCGATGCGACATTCGAAACGGAAGTTGTCAAGTCCAGCGGGATGGTCCTGGTGGACTTCGGTGCGGAGTGGTGCCATCCCTGCAAGCAGTTAGATCCAATCGTTGAGGAACTGGCCGAAGAGTGGCGGGAGAGTGTTAAGGTCGGTAAGGTCGATATTGATTCGAATGTTGACAGTGCGATGAAATATGGGGTCATGGGCGTTCCGACGTTGATCTTGTTTAAAGATGGCGTGCCGGTTGAACGGTTGACGGGTTTTGTACCGAAGAGGCGTATTCTCGACAAATTCAGCCCTCATATTTCGATAGCAGACTGATTGGGGAAGGTATTGACGCGCGATAGGGCGCGACATATACTGGATTTTAATAAATTAGAGAAAAGCGATGAAGAGGACGAGTAACCGTCGTAACGTCGCAACAGAGAGCGGGGATGCTGAGAAGCCCGCGCGGACGACGACGGATGAATGGACCTTGGAGCTGTTGGGCGAACGGTCAACGCCAGGAACCAGGCGAGATCCCAGTAGTCCGAACCGGTGTGGCCTCCGTTATCAAGGCCGGCAGCCTTAAATATACGTTCTGGAGGTTGCCTTAAGCGAGAGCAGTTGCTCTAAGCGGGGTGGCACCGCGGGCTTTTCAACGCTCGTCCCCAATCGGGATGAGTTTCTTTATTTAAATGGGATGCAAAAGATCTGCCGAGATTATTACACCGGGGAAGGAAGAAGGAGAGAAAATGACTAAGAAGAGGATACTCACGGGGGACCGCCCAACAGGGCAGATGCACCTTGGACACTATGTTGGCACGCTCGAGAATAGGATTCGGCTGCAGGATGAGTATGAGTGCTTTTTCATCGTCGCCGATCTGCACACACTTACGACCCAGCCCGATAAGGAATCGATTGAGCAGATCGAGGAGAACACCATGCAGATGATGCTGGATTACCTGTCTGTGGGCATCGATCCAGAAAAATGCACAATCTTCCTTCAATCGGCGGTGCGCGAAACCTGCGAATTGAATCTAATCTTCGAAATGCTCGTGACCGTCCCTAGGTTGGAACGCGTACCAAGCTTAAAGGAGATGGCACAGGCAGCGAATCTTGAGCGCATGCCCTTTGGCTTACTCGGATATCCTATCTTGCAGGCAGCAGACATCCTGCTGCCGCGCTCTAATCTCGTACCGGTGGGCAAGGATAACGAAGCACAAGTCGAGGTCTCACGGGAAATCGCGCGACGCTTCAACAATCTCTATGGTGAGGTATTTCCCATCCCGGACGTGATGATAGGGAACGTTCCGACGTTAGTCGGCACGGATGGGCAAGCCAAGATGAGCAAGTCGTTGAATAACAGCATCTTCCTTGCTGATAACACGGAAACCGTGAATAAGAAAGTGCGAGGGATGTACACAGATCCCAATCGGGTCAGGGCCGACATCTCCGGCCGTGTTGAGGGTAACCCGGTCTTTATCTACCACGATGCCTTCAACCCGGACCTGGAGGAAGTGGAAGATCTCAAAGCACGCTATACAAAAGGGAAAGTCGGTGACGTTGAGGTGAAGCAAAAGCTCGCCAAAGCGATAAACGATTTCCTCGACCCCATCCGTGAGCGTAGGGCGACGTTTGAAAAAAACATGAAGCAGGTGGAAGAGTATTTGATGGAGGGGACAAAACGGATGCGTAAGGAAGCTGAAGAGACGATGGCGCTTGTGTATGACGCGATGGGGATGTATCGACCTATGTAGCTGTATCGGAATAGATCGTAACAACATTCGATTGAATCTCTCCGCGGGGTCATGTCAGGATGGCAGGTAAGGCTGGCGCTCCCTGGAGCGTACCGAAGAAGCCTGGTGTATAATCGCGACGTTGTTGACGATCCCATCTATTGAAGGTTCAGTCCATGGTTAAGAAGAAAATCCGTGTCTTGATCTGCAAACCAGGTCTTGATGGTCATGATCGCGGGGCGATGGTTGTAGCGCGTGCGCTGCGTGATGCTGGCATGGAAGTGATCTACACAGGTTTGCGGCAGACACCAGAGATGATCGCCGAATCAACATTACAGGAAGATGTAGATGTCGTAGGACTCTCCATTCTCTCAGGGGCGCATATGACTCTGGTTCCCAAGATCGTCGAGCTTATACACGGTCAGGGTCAAAAAGATGTTGGCATTGTCCTCGGGGGGATCATCCCCGATGAGGATGTTATTAAACTTAAAGAACTGGGTGTCGCCGAGGTGTTCGGACCTGGAACGAACACACAGGAGATCATCCGCACCGTATTCGAACTTGCCGGTGTAGAGGCGAATGACATCGACTGATCTTATCCTTCAAGGCGATCGACTTGCCTTAGCACGACTCCTCACACAGATTGAAAATGAATCGCCGGAAGGGCTTGAAACCCTTGGAGCGCTATACCCTCGCACAGGGCAAGCTCATATTGTGGGGATTACAGGCGCCCCAGGTACGGGTAAATCTACTCTCGTAAATCAACTTGCACTCCACCTGCGAAAACAACCGATGCCCGACGAAGACACCCCTCCGCGCGTGGGGGTTGTCGCCGTCGATCCGAGCAGTCCATTCTCAGGGGGCGCGATACTCGGCGATCGTATTCGCATGCGGGATCTCGCCGGTGATCCGGGGATATTCATCCGCAGCATGGCAAGCCGTGGCGCGCTGGGAGGGCTGGCGCGCGCAACGGCTGCGGTTGGATTGGCTCTTGACGCTGCTGGCTTCCAGATTATCTTGATTGAAACTGTTGGCGCAGGTCAGGCTGAGGTTGATATCGCCTCTAACGCTCACACAACTGTCGTGATCGAGGCGCCGAGCATGGGAGATGCCATTCAGGCGAACAAAGCGGGGATTTTAGAAATCGCCGACATCCTCGTCGTAAATAAGGCTGATTTACCCGGCGCGGATAACACCGTCGCTACGCTCCGTCTATCCCTGGAGATGGCTGGCTCAGCCAACGCCCATGTCGCCGTTGAAGATCAAACCGGAGGCGGGAGAGTTATAAGATGGGAAATACCGGTGCTGGAGACAGTTGCGACCAA
Organism: Anaerolineales bacterium; assembly: GCA_034430795.1. Taxonomy (GTDB): domain Bacteria; phylum Chloroflexota; class Anaerolineae; order Anaerolineales; family E44-bin32; genus E44-bin32. Next base: position 9,342 of record DAOUDJ010000238.1, read on the forward strand.
GGGGGAGGGCATGCCGGATCTGGTTGATAAGATATACGCTCACAGGGAATATCTAACGACCAGCGGGGGGTGGGAAATTCGGGAGGGCAAACGGATCCGCTCGCAGATGGAATCGCTATTGCGTGACGAGCTTGTTAAACGCTTTCTAAAAGGGCGACCGGATGGGCGATTTGAAGATACAGTTCAGATGGTGGTTGATAGGGAACGATCCCCCGCGCAGGCTATTGAGGAGCTATTGAAGGGCGAGAAATTGTGATCTTCGGCGAGCGGATTCGTCTTCGAGCGGTTGAGCGCGAGGATCTTCCCCGTTTCGTGGAGTGGTTCCATGATCCTGAAGTGAGAGCTGGGATCTCGCTCTTCATGCCGCTGAGCCTTGTTGAAGAAGAACAATGGTATGAGGGGATGCTCAAGCAGGACCCCATCGAGCACAGCCTGTCGATCGATGTTCATAAAGGGGAGGAGTGGACCCATGTTGGTGGCTGCGGTTTATTTGATTTCGAGCCGCAGTCCCGACGAATGGAATTAGGAATCATAATCGGCGAAAGATCTGCCTGGGATCAGGGCTTTGGAACAGATGTCGTGCGCACGCTTCTACGCCACGCTTTTGAAACGCTAAATCTCAATCGAGTGGCTCTGCGAGTGTTTGAGACCAATTTGCGCGCCCTCCAAGTTTATAAGAAGATAGGCTTCATTGAAGAGGGTCGGCTGCGTCAGGACCATTTCATCGATGGTCAGTATGTCGACGTGGTGATCATGGGCATTCTGTGCGCGGAATGGAAGAGCATAGAGAAAGGCGAGGGCTAGAATGGGAGATCGATTCGGATATGGCGACATCAAACTCTTTTCAGGATCGGGCTCAACCGCCCTGGCTAAAGAGATCAGTGAGTATATCGGGGTTCCGCTGGAGGAGTACGATCTCGTCCAATTCCCAAATGAGAACCTCTTTATCAAGCTGCGAGGCAGCATCCGCGGTCAGGATGTGTATCTGATCCAATCGATGGGTCTTCCAGTGCATCGCAACATCATGGAGATGTTGATCATGGTCGACTGCCTGAAACGAGATTCCGCAGGTCGTATCACGGCAGTTTTTCCTTATATGGCGTACGCCCGGTCCGATAAAAAAGATCAACCACGAGTGCCTATCACCGCGCGATTGATCGCAGATATGATTGAGGTTGCAGGTACCGATCGATACATGACGATTGACCTCCACGCAGGCCAAATTCAGGGTTTCTTCTCCATCCCCGGGGATGTCCTAACCGCCTTCCACATTCTTAGCGACTACTTCCTCGAGAAAGATATCCAGAATGGAGTAATTGCCACTGTCGATCTGGGCTTTGCGAAAAAAGGTCGCAACTTCGCAGAAAAGTTAGGGCTTCCGCTGGCCTTCGTCGAGAAGCGCCGCCAAGGAGACCATCCACGCGCGCGTTCGACAACGATCATCGGCGATGTTAAAGATCGGGATGTTATCCTGGTGGACGATGAAGTTCTGACAGGAGGTTCAGTTTGTGAAGCGGTGGATATCCTGAAGGAAAATGGTGCAAAGGATATTTATCTGAGCTTCACTCATGCGCTGCTCATTGACGCCGCCGTCGATGAACTCAAAGAAAAGCCCATCAAAGAGATTGTTACGACGAATACCCTACCGATCCCGAAAGATAAAGTTCTTCCTAATATGACGGTACTATCCGTGGCCCCTCTGCTTGGTGAGGTGATCATCCGAGCGCACGAGGGGCGTTCGGTAGGGGAGCTTTTCAACGAGTAATTTGCGCCTCTGATGGGTCCGCAGTTTATGGCCAGGATTTGGTGCACCCAAACACGGTTTCGTTTGAACTCCACCCGTTTAAACGCTTATTCTAGAGTTCCCCATTCGCCTGATTCGGATCATTATCTAGAAGTGCATAACCTGCATTCGTCCACCTCACGATGACGTGGGAGGTGTACGGGTCTGAAACTCAGAGATAAACGGCAGCCAGGCGGAGATATCTTGGCCCTGTTTCAAGCGGTGGTAATAATGCCTGGCGAGCTCCCCTTGTTGTTCGCGGTTAAAATTCGCGAGTCGATCGCCTCGGGCAAGTGCCTTTCTTAAGCCTTGCTCAAAACCGTAATCGTAGACTTCTGATCCTCTCCGAAGGTGGGCCCATAGTACCTGGGGTAAATAGGCTAACCAGAAGTGCTGATACTGCCAGACATGAGTGAGTTCGTGGATCAACCAAGCCATATTGTTTAGAGAAACGGTGGGATCAGCCGGATCACTCGTAAGCAGACGTTTAGGGAAGTAGAGCTTATTCCCCAGTGCGACCGCATTAGTAGTTGGCGCTTCGTTTCTCGAAAACCAGGAACCGATACGACCTACCCAGTTAGGCCAGGCAACTTCCTCGATGATCGCCACCCGTTCGTACGCAATTGAAGCGCCGAATACCAACTGCGCTTCGATGCTCTCATGTGAACTCAAGCTACGCTGGTGCACGGTTTTTCTCCCATGAGAAGATAGCTGGATAATTTGTAACCAGTGCTCCATATTGTTCCAAATTAGAGTGCTGGGGTCTCCCCGCTTAACATTACCCCAAGGATTGGGTTATCGAAAGCGCAGGCCAGAAATTCAAGGATTTCTTCAGGGAAATGTTGCGATGACCAGAGTGGAAAAAAATATTATTTTGACACGAATCCATTACCCAGGATGATGACTTTTAACCCTGGTCCGCTCTCGGGCTGCAGCGAGTACGTGTGCGTTAAGGCGCTTTTTTCGCCGAGAGCGCTTCGGCGATGTCTATTGCGGATACCTTCTCCCCCAACCCTTTGCTGCGGATCGCATCGTCGAACATGATCAGACAATAAGGGCACGCGGTGACGACCACGTCTGCCTTCGCCTGGTCAACGGCTTCTGAAAGACGGAGTTGATTGATGCGTGTATTTGGATCGGTCTCCATCCACATATGCCCGCCGCCACCGCCGCAGCAGAATCCGTTTGCTCGGTTGCGCGGCATCTCCACCCTTTGCAATCCCACGACGCTATCCAATACCTGTCGGGGCTCATCGTAGATCTCGTTGTAGCGTCCGATGTAGCAGGAGTCATGATAGGTGAAGGTGCTTCCATCGGCTTGCGTTTTCGGCTGCAAACGCCCACTGGATACGAGTTCAGCGAGCAGCTCCGTATGATGGATGACCTCGAAGTCGGCGCCGAAATGAGGGTACTCGTTTTTGAGTGTATTAAAGCAGTGCGCGCAGGCCGACACCACACGATTAAAGCGTACATCTTTGAAAGCGGCCATGTTCTCTTCAACCATCACCTGGAAGAGATGCTCGTGCCCCATCCTGCGTGCAGTCTCACCGCAGCAACCTTCAGCGGATCCCAGGATGGCGAAATCGACGCCCGCTTCTTGAAGTAATTCGCTTAGAGCACGGCCGGCGGGGTAATTTCTGCTGTCGTAGGCGTAGGCGCAGCCGATGAAAAGCAGGATGTCCGTTTCATCACCGGGTTGGAGCACGCGTATTCCTGCCTCTCGTGCCCAGGGAGCATGCTCCTCGCGGGGCAGTCCCCAGGGGTTGCCCCGGCGCTCCATTTGCATCAAGGTTTCACCGATCGACCCGGGGATATCTCCAGTGGTAAGCGTCATGTAGCGCCGCATTTCCACCGCCGCGGAGACAGGATCGATGAATAGAGGGCATGCATGCAGGCAGGCGCCGCAGGTTGTGCACAACCAGGGGTACTCCTTATCAATAAACCCACCGAGCAGCGGGTCGGACGAATTCCCATTCTCTCCCATTAAGGTGCTGTGCATGGACGCTTGAAGCATGTCGATCAACTCTCGCGGCGAGAACGGCATACCGCTGATCGTGGCTGGGCATACGTCCTCACAGCGACCGCATTGCGTACAGGCGTCAAATGATAACAGGGAGACCGATGGGTATTGGGCAATCTCGCCCGCGCCCAGGACCTCGGCGGTCTCCAAGTCTTCGATCGTACTCAGTTCTCCTAAGGGGCGAAAAGGTCTCAGGATGATGTTTAAAGGACCCGTGACGATGTGCCTGAGTTTTGTAAAAGGAAGGCTGACGAAAAAGAGAAAACCCACTGCCGAGTGTGTCCAAAAAAGGACGGCGTGGATGGGGGCATTCGGGCCGACGGTTACACCGGCGCTGGAAAGCGCTTGCGCGAGAATACTCCCGATTGGGCTCCAGTTTTGCCATTCGGGTCGGGTAGCAAGGAATCGAACCGCCTCTGAAAAGAAACCAAGGAGCGTAATCGTCATGAGCAAGAGCAGAGTGTATCCATCTTCCAGCCGGTTCTTGAGATAAGCAGGTCTGAAAAACACTCGGCGGGCAAAAGCCATTAGAAGCCCGATGATGATCATCCCGCCACCAATATCCATCACCAACTCGAACCAAAGTAATGCAGTGCCACGCGGCCAGGGAAGTTCAATGGGCAGGAAAAGAGGGTATTGCAGCAGGTTGATCACGGTCCCGAGGATTTGGATCATCATTCCCCAGAAGATCAGGAGATGCATCACGCCGGGATAAGCGCGCTTGAGCACCCTGTCCTGGATTATGGCGTGAAGCAAGATCTCTCGAATCGCTCGCGTCCAGCGTAAAGATCCTCGTGTACTTTCTGGCTGTGTTGAAGATGGTGTCGGGTCTGTGGTCAAGCTTCACCGCCTATAAGTATATTTCCATCTACGATCGTGACGCGTATCTCTTCAAGCGGGGTGGGGGGAGGGCCGCTGATGACCGAGCCATCAACGGCCTTGAAGAAGCCTTCATGGCAAGGACACTCGATCTTCTCGATCTCGGGGTTCCATTTCACGAGGCAGGCGAAGTGTGTGCAGACGGCGGAGTAGGCGACAATCCCTCGCTCCGGTGTATGGATCACTAACGCTGGGTAGCGGCCGAATCTTACGGTCTTGGCCTCTCCTACAGGGATCGATCCTTCACTCCCCACGGAAACCGGCTCTGTGGGCATTTCTTCCAGCTTAGAGGGCCAGAAGAAGGCGATTGCGGGCCCCGCGATTGCGCTCAATCCCACAGCAGCGAGCAGGCTGTTCAGGATTTTCAGGAAGCCTCTGCGGTGTACCTTCGCTTCGTTGTCTGTCATCGGACTCTCCGTTTTCCGGTAGACGGATGTGATATCTCGTCGGACCTTAACTCAAGGCTCCCATGATCGTAAGACTGATCACGATTATTGAGCCGACAATTACAATGATCCAGCGGACGTTTCGTGCTCGGAGCGTATCACTCTTCCGGTCGAGGAATGGCCAGATCACGATCAGGATCAGCCCGATAATGGGAATTATCACGCCAAGCGTTTTCGGTACGTACTTCAACATTTCATAGAGAAAGAGAAAGTACCAATCGGATTTTACGTGGTCTGGCGTGACCATCGGGTCGGCCGGAGGCTCAAGGCCGATAGGTAACATCGTTCCTGCGATCCCCACGAGGACCATCAACGCCAGGATAACAAGAACGACTTTCGCCTCGGTCCAAATATGGTCGGGGAAGAAGGGAATGGTTTTTTCTTCTGGACTGGATTCTCCCTCAGTCATGCTTCCTCCATGAATTTGACAATTACAGTGGTCGATGGATGCCCTGTCGGCGAATCATCAGGAAATGTATGCCCAGCAGCCCCAGGGCGCCGACGGGTATCACTAGAATGTGCAGCGCATAGAAACGGCTCAAAGTGACCGCAGAGACATCCCAGCCACCGCGTAGGAACACGAGAATAAGGTCGCCAATCTGGGGGATGCCACCGGCGATCTCGCTTGAGACAGTCGTTGCCCAATAGGCCCTCTGATCCCATGGCAGCAGGTATCCGGTTAGCCCAAATCCGAAAGTGAGGATGAGTAGAAGCGCGCCCGACACCCAATTGAGCTCGCGCGGCGCCTTGAAGGCGCCATGGATGAACACACGCACCATGTGCGCGACGACCATTACGACCATGGCATTCGCCGACCAGTGGTGGATAGCTCTAATGGCAGCGCCGAAGCGGACTTCAGTTTCGATGAACTGAATGCTAGCATAGGCTGCTTCAGGTGTTGGCTTGTAGTAGAACGCGAGCATGGTGCCGGTCACGGCCTGGATGATGAAAAGAGTGAAAGTTATCCCGCCCAAGCAGTACATCCAGCGGGTGGAAAACATGGAAACCGGCTTGTCGAGAATTTCACGCATTGGTTCGACGATCTGGAACCGGTCGTCAATCCAGTCGACCGCGCGTGCCCATAGTGGTTTCCAGGGCTTCCGGGTAATCCATCCGCTGCCTGTCCGGTAAGCTCCGAGGAGAAACACCAGACCACCGAAGCCAGCCACAGTCCAACGGGCCAATGGGGTCCAGATATTGTCGATCGAACCGCTCAGGTGGCAATGCATACATGTGTCTTGTTCGGGGGGCTGTGGTGGAGCGGTTTCAGTGAAGTGGATAGATGCGAGCCGTAGAAAGGACGATGGAGGATCCTGGATAGGATCCACAGTTTCGCTCGCCTGAGCTTTTGGTGTCCCCAGGACGACAGCGATGATGAGGAAACATGTTATCAAAGTCAGGACGACGAAGGCATGTCGGAACCGCCTCATTCTCACCTCCGGGTTTATCTTGCCGTTTTATCAAAAAAAAACGGAATACCGCAATGCGGGCATGAATTGTACGATATTTGACCAAGGGTGTAAAAGATAGTGAAAAGGCTCATATAGATAGGGGAGAAATGTCCTTCGCGCTTAGCAGCGTCAATAAGAGACGCCGCTAAGCGCGTAGATAGACCACTGAGCAAATAACCATATTTTGCACAAACACCCATTAATAACGCTTGACGTTAATAACGTTAAGCGTTATTATGTTATTTGTGATTAGGAGTTTTGCGGACAAGGAAACTGAGAGGATCTTCAGCCGTCAATTCTCTCGAAAGCTTCCTCCGGAGATCCAGCGAAACGCACGCCGCAAGCTGGAGGTCCTCAATGTTGCCAGAGTGCTGGATGATCTGCGTGTTCCGCCCGGAAACCGCCTTGAGAAACTCGTTGGTAATAGGCAAGGACAGCATAGCATCCGTATCAATCAGCGCTGGCGGATTTGCTTTGTATGGAGACGAGGCGATACGTACGATGTTGAAATCGTCGATTATCATAGGGAGTGAGCGATGAAGGAAGATAAGCTAGAGCCAATCCATCCTGGAGAAATCCTCCTCGAGGAATTCCTCAAGCCTATGGGGATTAGCCAGTATCGGCTCGCAAAGGATATCAGTGTGTCCCCTCGACGAATTAATGAGATTGTCCATGGGAAGCGTAGGGTATCGCCTGACACAGCGTTGAGGTTTGAGCGTTTTTTTGGCTTGTCAGAAGGATTCTGGCTGCGGTTGCAGGCGCGCTATGACCTCGAAGTGGAGAAGGATCGTCTTAACGAACGCCTCGAGAGCGAGGTCCGCGTCTACACTCCAGCTGGCTAAAGATGAAAAACTAGAAGGAAATGAAACCCGCGCCTGAGCTCGAGATGGATAAATTGAGATCTAATCGGTTGCTGCCGCCACTTTCTCTTTGCGAGACGATCGTATAAACATCAACGCGAACATCGCTGTGGAGACCAGGCCTATGATACCGCCGGCATACCACACCCAATTGGGGTCATGATAATCCATAACCAGACCCGCTAGCAGAGGCCCGATTGCGAGGGGGACTGCCCAACTGAATCCATACAAAGCCATGTAGCGGCCACGCATATCCTCTGGCGCAAGGCGAGCCACGATGGATTGTGAAATTGGAGCCCAGAGCATCTCTCCGATGGTAATGATGGCCATCGCCAGCAGGAAAAGTCCATAGGTGGCGACGAAGCCATAGAGTGCGAATCCGATGGCGTTCAGGAGTGCCCCCAATGTAATTACGGCTAATTCGGGATACTTTGCGTAGCGGCGCGTCATATAAAACTGAAATAGCACAACCATGCCCGCATTTAAACTCAGGAGAGCAAAAAAGGAGAGAGAGGAGAGGTTAAACATCTTTGGATATTTCATCTTGGTCTAGCTGGATTTGAATTGACACTCGGGTTATCAAACGGGTTGTTATACTTACTCGGAGCGTCAGTAACGGATGTATGCTCGCGCTCCGACTATCTGTTTGTCGTGGATGATGAATGCAGGCTGTGCGTCTATTGAATCCCACATAATTAAGGTAGACGGGGTGCTGGAAAAATCATCGATGGATGACAACTTCTTGAGGAGTTGACATGCGAAAACCGATTATTGCAGGAAACTGGAAGATGAATTTGGGCCGGGCAAAGGAGGCGTTGGATTTCGTGCGTCAAATTCGCTCGCCCCTTTATGAGATCGAAAACGTGGATCGCGTAATCTGTCCGCCCTTCACCGTCCTGGCGGCGCTGGCGGAGGTGATTCAGACCAACAAGATCGGCCTCGGGGCACAAAATCTCCACTGGGAGGAATCGGGCGCACATACGGGGGATATCTCAGGGCCCATGATCGCCGGGTTGTGCCAGTACGTGATCATTGGGCACTCCGAGCGGCGGGCGATTGGCGGGGCGGGAGAGAGTGACGATGCGATCCATAAGAAGGTCCAAGCCGCCCTCGACCATGGATTAACGCCGATCATCTGTGTCGGTGAGAACCTGACCCAGAAAGAGGCGGGCGAGACGCAGGCATTCGTGGGCGGGCAGGTCAGAGCAGCGCTCACGGGGCTTGATCAGAATCAGATCTCCAGGTGTGTTCTTGCCTACGAGCCGATCTGGGCCATCGGGACAGGGCAAGCGGCGACAGCGGTCGATGCAAACAGCATCATTGGTCTTACTATTCGGGGGGCGATCGCTGAGACTTTCGGGGAAAGTGCAGCCCAGCAAGTGAGAGTGCAGTATGGGGGCAGCGTCAACGCGGGGAACATCGCGGAGTATATGTCCATGCCGGAGATCGATGGGGCGTTGGTGGGCGGCGCGAGTTTGAAACCCGAATTCGTGGAGCTCGTTAGACAGGCATCGCTCACTTCTTGAACCCGCCTCAAACCCGTCATAAGAGTAATCCCGGGGATTTCTGGCCGGTTTTACCGGTTCGAGATGACAAGAGTGGAATTTCGATGAATCGCCAGCGAATTCCTGGAATAAGTATAAAAAAAGCGCTCGATCCTTGGACCGAGTGCTTGATGTACTCTCGAATATTCCAAAAAAAGGCGGTTGCTTATTCGCCAGCTAGGCAGCTATGGACACCTCATCCACAATGCCGACGATTACGGCTCGAATAGCGCCGGGGTCGAGGTCAAGGATTTGCCTGGCGCCATTCCCCTCATCAATCACCAGCACTGTGTCGCCAGGACCAGCTTGGACGACATCGACGGCGATGTCGTAGTACCCCGTCTCGTTTCCTTTCAGATCCAGCATATCTACGAGCAAGAGCTTGCGCTTATCGAGGTGATCGATTTTTATTGTGGCGACAACATTGCCGATGACTTTTCCGATGTACATCGACTACTCTCCCTCGTCTGAGCTGTACCAGCGTGCGGTCGGCTGGTTACGGCGGGGACCGGTTTCCATTTCGACCTCATCAACGATCCCCGTGATCGCCAGATCTATGGGCACGAACCACTTTGGCAGTGCTTGTGAGCCCTCGCGGCTGGCGACCATGAATACGAGTTCGCCAGGTCCAGCCTGCTCGGTTGCATCGGCAGCAATTTCGAATTTCCCCGTGGGTTGCTGGTTCTCATCCAAAACATGGACGACCAGGAATTTGATCCCCTCCAGGTCATCATATTTTCTCGTGGCGACAACCGTTCCGACGACGCGTCCAAATTTCATGGCTTTTCTATCACCCGTGTGCGAAAGCGAGTCGCATCTCCAAGGTTGTTCCACATCTCCGAATGCAGTTGTGGGATCACGATTTCCCACACGAGCATGTCAGGGCTTTCAAGAGCGCCCACGCCGATTTCGACCGCTGCTTCAACATCGGCAACGAGACCGGAGAAAAGCACGATCCCTTTCCCTCCCAGACCATCGGCGAGGCGAACCTCGAGCAATCGAACTTCAGCGCCCTTGATGCCCGCATCGGCGGCCTGGATCGCAGCCGCAACGGTCTTTGTCTCGATCACGCCGAGCGCATCCTTTTTCTCGGGTACCCGTCCCCCGCCGATCGAGCTCACGACCTCGCGGTGGACCTGGGGCAGGTAGACGTAGTCGATGATATGTGATCCGCCCAGGTCGCGACCCTCGGCGAGAGACTCCTCTACGTCGGCAACTTCGCCCCCGATCAAGACGAGGTACTTTCCCGGCTGGACGGTTCCGGTCTTGATGAAATAAATCGGGGCGCGTTTGACCATGCCGTCCGCGGCATGGATGCCGGCGGCGATGCTGTCGAACTCGACAAGTGCGAGTGCCGGCTCGAGTAAATTCCCAAGGGTACCTTTCTTCTTAGCCATATCGTTTTACACAATTCGGAAGGAATCTTTCAACACGCATCTGCGGACGCGGCTGAAGCTGATTGGATTGGTGATCCCCTCTCCGGTCGGGCTGGCGATCGTATAGGAGCAAAAACCCTCACCGCCGAAACCTACACCGGCAAAAGAAGGACCGTTCTTTACGAAGATGCTGCAATCCATCTCCCGCGCCATGCGGCTGAGGTTATCAAGATTCTTCGAGTGCATGGTGGCCGTGTGCCGGAAACCATGCTCGTAATGTTTCGCCAGGTCGATGCCCTCGTCGGCATCACGCACGCGCACGATGGGCATGATGGGCATCATCTGCTCCGAGGGTACGAGCGGGTGGTCGTGGGGCACTTCTACGATGATCAAGCGGATTTCATCGCCGACTTCGACCCCGATCTCTTTCAGCAGAACATTGGCGTTCTTGCCGATGAAAGCCTTATTCATCATCCCATGCTTTCCTGGGGGTGGAATCTCTATGAAGATCGATTTCATCAATAGGTTAAGCTGCTGCATGTCGATCTCATAGGCGCCATGGGCGCACATCGCGCGCTTCAATGCATCGGCGACAGAATGGACGACGAAGATCTCCTTCTCGTCCGTGCAGATGATATTGTTGTCGAAGGATGCGCCGCGCACGATATCTCTGCCAGCCTGCTCGATATCGGCGGTTTCATCCACGACCGCGGGGGGGTTTCCGGGTCCAGCACAGATCGCCCGTTTCCCGCTCTGCAAAGCCTCGCGCACAACACCAATCCCGCCGGTCACGGTGAGCAGGTTCACATCTTTGTGCTTCATGAGCTGCTGTGCGGTTTCAATGGTTGGTTCTGCAAGGGCGCAAACCAGATTTGGCGGACCTCCAGCTTCAACGATGGCTTCATTGATCAGCTGCACGGCGTGATTGGAGCATGCTCTCGCGCCGGGATGTGCGTTAAACACAATGGCGTTTCCGGCTGCGACCATGCTAATCGCGTTGCAAATCACGCTTGAAGTCGGGTTGGTGCTGGGAATGATGGCGCCGATCAAGCCGTAGGGGGCATATTCGACGAGTGTAAGTCCCCCGTCACCGCTCCAGGCTGTCGGGTCGAGGATCTCGGTGCCAGGGGCTTTGTTCGCATTCACCAGGTTTTTGTCGATCTTGTCCTCATAGCGTCCCATGCCCGTTTCTTGCCATGCTTCATAGGCGAGGAGCTGAGCGTTTTCGCGCATCACGCGGCGGATGTGTTGAATCATCTGCTCGCGGATGGAGAGGGGCAGCTCGTTTAACTGCTTATATGCCAATCGTGCGGCGGCGACAGCGTCATCAACATCCGCGAAAAGGTTGTCGCCATGGCGCAGGACAGGCGCTGGCGGGGGTGGCTGCACGGGATCTTTTGGCTCCGGCAGCGGTCCATGCCGCACGCGTTCCCCTTGCTGAAGTTCGACCATAACCTGTTGGACGATGGCGTCAATTCGTGTGTCGTCCAACATCATCCGGCCTCGGATTTGTCATACTTCACGACGCCATCGACTTCGAGGACATCAACGATGGCCATGATCACGCCGTCGCAAGGTCGATCGCGGGTGAATTTCGTTTGCCGGGCGGCGCTACCTGTGGCGTACAGCACGACTTCGCCTAAACCTGCGCCAACGGCGTCCGCAGCTACACGATAGCCGCCAGTTTCCTTGCCCTCGATGTCTAGCTGCTTGAGCACAAGAAACTTGAGACTCGCGAGGCTTTCCTCTTTCCGAGTGGCGACAAGCGTGCCAACAACTTTACCTAGTAGCATAGGGCACTCCCTTTCGATGACCGTTGGGTTCGGGCAAAACGATGCTGCTGACGGGGAAGCAAGCCGTATTCCAGGTGTGGTCCTGTCCTGCTCCGCTTCCACGAGGAACAAGTTCTCGATTCCCCGTCAAGAGTTTTCGAATTGCCCTCAGTACACGATCACCAATGTCGTCGGTCAGTGCAGCGTGAGTTTATCCCTCTGCTGGTTGCCGACCGAGCGGCAGTGTGACATCTACGTTGGCATGCGGGCGCGGGATTACGTGGATGGCGGCAACTTCGCCGACCTTCTCTGCTCCGCGTGCGCCAGCTTCAACAGCAGCTTTAACCGCTGCGACGTCGCCTCGCACGACGGCGGTGACGAAACCTCCGCCGGTCTTCTCGTACGAGACCAATTCGACTTTGGCAGCCTTCACCATCGCGTCCGCGGCTTCGACCATCGCCGGATAGCTTTTGCATTCGACCATGCCGAGTGCTTCAGTCGTGCCATATTCTTCTGCCATGTGATCCTCCTGAGGAGCAAGATTTGCTTTCCTAGATAGATATTCCCGGCTCAATACTTGGACAATCCAGTTTCACCTGGCGTGAAGTGAATTTATTCACGGCTTCTTTGGTAACCTTCTAGCTCACATTTTTCGTTTCGATACCATTTCGCGGCCGCTTACGCCTTCGATTGAGGCCACCGCCGCGCTGTATCCGGCCATGATGTCGCGCTCTTCGCCGCCGAGGTATACCCGACCGAAGCTCCCGAAGGCGCGCACATCAAGGATGTTAATATTGGCGGCTTTCTCCGCTTCATTAGCGGCGAGGGCTGCATAGCCGGCGGGCTCCACTTCCAAAACATACAAGGTCTGACCGGCTAACAGCATATGCCCGTAGCGCATGCGGTTGATCAGCTGGACCTGGTGGGCGTCGATATTGCGGATGATCTGACTGGAAACGACGCGCGGTTTTATGCGGTCCGATTCTTCCAGACCAAGCGCTTCGAGAATTGCTGCGCCAGCTGCGCGAACCTCCGACTGGTCGCTGTGGTGCACCTCGAGCAGACCGAATAAGCGCTCCACAATTTGCATACCCGGCCGCACTCGCGTTGCTTTAAGGGCAATGTCGGTGATGCGATTAATTTCAATGCCAGGAGATATTTCCACCCATAGAGATGTATCGTTAGGGAGGGGGAGAAATCCCTTGACAACTGTGCCTAAATAGCCGGCATGCTGCAACTGCAGATTATCGAGAAAAATGTATGTGCGTAGGTCAACGGTCATAGATGATCCTCCTTCTAGTTTCCGTTCGTGGATTCCTGGGTAATCTTGACACTTGCGCTGGCGCCGATGCGCGAAGCGCCGGCGGCGATCATTTTCTGGGCATCTTCGAATGTGCGGATGCCACCTGCCGCCTTTACGCCGATTGAAGGTCCAACGACCCGGCGCATGAGAGCGACATCTTCAGGTGTTGCGCCACCGGGCCCGAAACCGGTGGATGTTTTTACAAAGTCTGCCCCCGCAACTTTGGAGAGCTGTGAGGCGATGACTTTCTCTTCATCCGTCAGCAATGCAGCCTCGATGATGACTTTTAGAAGCGCATTTCCGGCATGACACACTCGGGCGATGGAGGCGATGTCGCGCTCGACGAGTTCGTAATCGCGGGATTTCAGTGCGCCGACGTTGATGACCATATCGACCTCGGTCGCCCCGTCGCGGATGGCTTGTTGGGTCTCGAAGACCTTAACCTCCGTCGGCGTCGCGCCGAGCGGAAAACCCACAACTGTGCACACGGGCACACCGCTTCCCTCGAGAAGCTCTGCGCAGAGTTTTACATTCGTCGGATTAACGCAGACCGATGCAAATTGATACTTGCGGGCCTCGTAGCAAAGCTGGGCGATCTGGTCGTGTGTCGCCTCCGCTTTCAGCAACGTGTGATCGATGAAATGGGCGACGCTTGTGTCCGTCGGCGCGATGCCAAGCGTGCTGGCGACGCGGTCAGCGCCTGCGGTGACGACAGGATGGACGTGGTCCATATAAGTGTCGGGGCAGATGTCTGGTGCGCGTGATCCGCCGTTCTTGGCGGAGGGCATCGCCTGGTCGTCCTGGATCAAGATCAGGACCTGGCGTGTGATTTGCTCGATGATGCGTTCGATGGTCGCATCATCGAGCTCTCTTGTCTTTTTTACCTGTAAATTCATTTCCATTACCAACCTAGCTCCTAGAATTTAATATGATTACTTTGTGAATCGCCGTTCGATCTGCATGATTTTATCCACGCGTCGAGCGTGTCTTCCACCGCCAAATGAAGTCTCCAACCATGTTTTCACAATCTGCTTCGATAGATTCGCGCCCAGAAGCCCTGCGCCGAGTGTCAATACATTCGCGTCATTGTGCTCCCGGCTATTTGCGGCCGTCGCCTGGTCGTAACACATTGACGCCCGAACCCCGGGCACTTTATTCGCCGTCATGCATGAGCCAATGCCTGCTCCGTCGATGATGATGCCGCGCCAGGCGCGATCGTCAGCTACGAGTTGGGCCACGGCGAAGGCGAAATCCGGGTAGTCGACTGATTCCGCGCTGTTGGTTCCGCAATCGATGACCCCGTAGCCGAGCTCTCTCACAAATGTTTTCAAGCTATCTTTCAGCGTATATCCGCCATGATCCGCCCCGATTGCGATCATTTTTTCTCCACCTGTACTTGGAGCAGGGGTGGGGACCGCAGCCTTCGAGGGGGATGCAGCTTGTGATCCTTTGAGCATTTTTATTCGACGTTCCATGGCGGCTTGCCGGGCGAGGGGCGTGACTATAAATCCCGGTGGAATTATGTATTCACTGCCAAGGGGCAAGTCCTTGATGTCCAACTCCGTCACTATTTGCCCCGTCGATCGCTGCGGGGGCTGGAAACTCCTGCCGATTTTTTCGATTCTCTCCTTGTTTACACCTGACTCAGGAGTGATTGCGAGCGCTTGTGAAGTCGTAGAATCACCTTCAAGGATCGCGATGTGGCGATCCATTGCGACTTGGCGTGCCAGGGGAGTGACAATCGTGCCCGGCGGGATCGTGAAGGATCCACCAAAGGGAAGATCTTCGAAGTCCTGTTCGGTGACGAGCTGGTCTGCCTGTCGTTGTGGCGGGTTGAAATGTCTCCCTGCCGCCTCAATCTTCTCAGTGCTGACCCTTGAATCTGGAACGATCGATAGCGCATGTGAGCTGGGTTCGCTATCCTTGATGATGGAAATATGGCGGTCCATCGCCACTTGGCGTGCAAGAGGGGTGACTATTGAGACTTTTGAAACCCTGATTTCTCCCCCATAGGGGAGATTATTCACATCGAGTTCAGTGATCAAGCCGCGCGGCGCGGTTCTTGAAAGCGTTGGGGCAGGGTTTGATTTTCCCAACGTTCGGTATACAACTCGACTCACGAGATTTCGGATTTTTTTCTCGTCGCTCACGAATGCCTTCTCCTAAACACTGATCGCCAGGTGCGCGGGGCAGGGTGCCACCGATCACTTCGCGCTCAGATCAGGAACTCCTCTTCTTGCTTGATGCCCATGGCCTCGCGCAGCTTTCCTTGGCCTTGGAAGCGCAGGATCTCAACTTCAAAGCGTGACCGGTCTCCCCGGAACAGCGCATGGAAGTATTCAATGGGTGTGCCATCCTCTAAATAGCTGATGCTCTCGATGCGGATAAGGGGTGATCCAAGCTCGATTTCCAAGAGGTTCGATTGCTGCTCGTTAGCGCCAACTGCATCGATCAACCGCCGACCGCGCGCGATCCTCAGTTCATACTCCTTCTCCAGGTATGCGTAGAGTGACTCTTCAGTGAGGTCCGCGGAAACTAGCTTGCGGCAAGGTTCATAGGGTAAGAATGAGGCTACGAGAACGACCGGTTCATCCTCGACAAATCGCAAGCGGTTTATCTTGATTACCGGTGAAAGATCTTCCAATTGAAGGTTGGCAGCGATTTTTTGAGAGGCGGGCAAGATCGACTGTTCGAGGATTTTATCCGCCATTTTTAATCCCCGCTCGGTCATATCTTGATGGAAGCCGACGAGTGAATGCACAAGGCTCGTGCTGCTGATCTTCGGCTCGGCGACGAAAGTGCCCTTGCCTTTCTCGCGCAGGACCATGCCCTCGTAGGTCATTTCTTTTAGCGCCTGCCGTACGACTGTCCGGCTAACTCCGAAGTGCCGGCAGAGTTCCGGTTCACCCGGGAGCTGATCACCGGGCTGCCAGTGCCCGCTCTCGATTTGCTCGATCAGGGCATTTTTAAGCTGGAGATAATAGGGTAGGGGGGAATCCCGATCGATGGATATTCCCAACTTTACCGGTTTAGAACTTCTTGGCGTCATCGATGCTCCGTCCCTATTCTGAATGCACCTGTAATACCATCATTAACTACATGTAATCTTGTCATTACAAGTTGAGCAATTCTATAGGGTTTGAGGATTAATGTCAAGTAGTTGGTTTGG
The DNA here is from genome assembly GCA_034430795.1 of Anaerolineales bacterium. Taxonomy (GTDB): domain Bacteria; phylum Chloroflexota; class Anaerolineae; order Anaerolineales; family E44-bin32; genus E44-bin32. The sequence goes on from DAOUDJ010000238.1 coordinate 25,945, forward strand.
ATGAGTAATTATGTAAAGCTTAAGTGGGGGCGTATCTGGATGGAGATAAAGAGAGCGCGGTTCATCAGACTTGAAAAAACCATGGTCATTAAAAGAAGTGAGGTCGTGAGCGACCTCCATAGCTTTGCGATGAAGTGAGGTTTAGAAAATACCCAATAAACTGTCGAGACTCCAGACGGCGCCCGAGGCTAATACAATAAGGATCACCTCAGGAACGATCATCGTAAAATTCTGACCCTGCTCGCACTCTGTGTTGCGAATGCTGACATTGGGGTTCGTGCAGCATTTGAGAGTGGATGAGTTGAAGTTCTCCAGCGCGGAAGCGCTGTCAAAACAGATCCACGCGGATATTACAAAAACAAGATAGGGTCTTTCCAAAATGGGGGGTTCGGTAGATGGAATTACCATATCTGAAAAAGTCCGAATTTGAAATACACAAATACAATAAGTCTCTGCTTAACTCCCCGAGGGCATCTCCCGCGCCTATCTATTTAATTAGGTTTTCCATCTTGTGGCACGCGAGTTCGATGCGGGGGCAGCAAGCATGAACCAGCGATCCCGGGGCACAATCAGGATGATCGCTGTAATACTTTAGTGTGGCCTTTCCGTCAAAATCACAACTGGCAAGTCGCAGCGTTAGATTTTCCGGGGCATCCCCGAAAGCTGTTCCTGGCAATGCGGCAATCTGAATCTTGTCGAGCATGTGCTTAGCCAATTCTTCGCTCGTTTTAACACCCTTGCTAATGAGTTGATCCCGAAAAGAGCTGAAGTTTGGGTAAAGGTAAAATGCCCCTTCCGGATCAGGATACTCAATGCCCATAGAGACGAGGACATCACGCACGTATGATGAAACCATGCTGTGGATTTTGGTGCAGGTTTTAATATATTCTTCAATTGCCCGTTCGTTTGCAAATGCTTTGAGCGCTGCAAATTGTATCGGGGCGGATACAGTTGACCAGGTTTCACTGGCTATGCCGACCATCGCCTCAAATATTGAATTGAGTGCCTTCGGAACGAACGCGACACCTAATCTGTATCCCCCCAACGATAAATGCTTTGACAATCCGCTGGTGACAATGGTTCCTTCTGTGTAGAATTTTGCGATGCTGGTGTGGTTTTGCTTGTAATTTACCAGACCGTAGATTTCGTCCGAAATGACAAGAATGCCTTGTTTTCTACACACATGAGCTATTTGCTCCAGCCTGTCCGGGGCCATGGTCAAACCGGATGGGTTGTTGGGGTAATTGAGGATCAGTTTTCTTGGATTCATCCCCTTCTGTCTGGAGACCACAATGGTTTCCTCCAAACTTTCAGCTGTGATATGGTAATTATCTGTAATGGTGGTGGGGATTTTTATGATGGGATCGTCGATGAGCACAGCTTGTGGTGCATAACTTACCCACGAAGGGACTGGAAGCAGCAAATCGCCTTCAACTGCCAATTGAATATCATAGATCAGTTCTTTGCTGCCGGGTCCTACGATAGTCTTGAAATCATTGGCGTCAAAGCCAAATTTCTCAGATAAATAATGTCGGGAAAGTTCTCTCAATTCGGGAAGCCCGGCCGAGGGCAAATACATATTCTTCTCTGCACTATCAGCTAAGGCTTCTTGAATTAGTGGGTGCGCGGGAAAAGGAGATTGCCCAAAACCCATGTGAAGCACTTCTTTGCCTTGCTCGCGTGCAGATCTAACGCGCTCGTTGATTTCAAGTGTGGGGGAAAAACGAATCCTGCCAACATTTTTTCGGATATTAAAAGTGAATTCTTGAGTTTTCGGAGTGATCATCATTCAATATCTCTGTATTAGGCAGTAATATTGTCCCCGGCGATGAGAACTTCCACAGGGTAGGATGCTAAATCTTTGCGAGCATTAGCATCGAGTTTCTCATCTGTAATCAGGCGATGGATTTTCTCAATTCCAGCAACCTCATAATTAGAAACCGTCCCCCACTTGCTGTGATCTGCCAAAATATAGACGGGGCCACGAGTGCGTCCCATCATTGTGCGCACGACCTCAGCCTCCGCACTCGTCGGAAAAGTACAGCCATATTTAGGACTGATGCCGTCAACGCCAATGAAGGTTTTATCAGCATAGACTTGCTTGAGATTATCAACGGCAAAATATCCGCCCACTGAATGGGAAATTGGCTGGTATAAGCCGCCCAGCAAAATCAGGTCAAAACCGCGCTCATCTATTTCCATCGCCGCAAATAGATTGTTTGTAATAACTATAATATTCGCGTTGGGGCGGATATTACGGATAACTTCAGTCGAGGTCGTGCCACCATTAATAAAAACAATATCCCCATCTTCGATCAAGGATGCAGCTAATTGACCAATCAAGTGTTTCTCATGGGGACTGTCATGCAGCCGTTGATGATATTCTGGCTCTCGTGATAATCGTTTACTGAGAACCGCGCCGCCATGAGTTCGTTCAAGGAAACCAGTTTCTTCTAATCGCTCAAGGTCGCGGCGGATGGTAGCTTCCGATGCTTGCAACATTTCACTCAAATCGGCAAGGCGCGCCACTTTGTGGGTTGACAAATATTCTTGAATTCGCTCACGTCTTTGAGCTGGTATAAGAGATTTGCGCATAAAAAAACAACTTTCAAGGGAGTACGAACTGCCAAAAATGATAGAATTTGAGCGGTTAGTTGAGAAATGATAGCAGAATTTGAAACTATTTGCAAATTACTTCTTTTGTAGATATAATGCCGATGTCATTCCATTTTCAATATATTTATCAATTCGCGCAAAGCAAGCAAAAACAAAAGTGAAGCCAAACAATGAATCTGACTATAGAAGAAGCAATTGCTCGCGTCCCGCAATGGACTGACGCTACGGACATAAAATCATCCCCTCTTGCTGGCGGTATTACCAATGAGAATTTCCGCATAGATGTGAACGGGGATGTTTTTGTTCTCCGCATCCCGGGGGCAGATACTGAATTACTAGGCATTATTCGCTCAACTGAATGTGCCGTCAGTCAGGCTGCAGGGGAAATAGGCATTGGCCCCGAAGTCTTTTACGTCATCGAACCGGAGGGATACCTCGTTACGAGTTTCATCGAGGGACGCTTGCCTTCGCCTGAGGAGCTTGGTCAACCCGAAAACATCCGCCGCGTCGCTGACACAATCCGCCGAGTCCACAAAATGGATCCGATTTCTGCAACATTCTCTCCGTTCCGAGTCATCGAAGATTCAGCCGGGACTGCCCGTCGATTCAAGGTCGACTTTCCTGATGATTTCGGCTGGTATATTGAGCAAATGAACGCGGCTGAAATAGCCCTGCTAAAATCCCCCTCTCCTCCACGACTTTGCCACAACGATTTGCTCAACGCAAATTTCCTCGATGATGGTCAAATCCGCATTCTCGATTGGGAATACGCCGGCATGGGCGATCCCGTTTTTGATCTGGCCAGCTTCTCTGTCCATCATGGTTTTTCAGACGAGCAGGATCGCTTGCTGCTGGAATGCTATTTTGGCGAAGTCACCACAGCAAACTGGGCGCGGATTAAGTTGCTGAAGATCGTTTCCGATTTACGCGAGGCTATGTGGGCGATGGTGCAGATCGGCATCTCAAAACTTGATTTTGACTTTCGTGGTTATGCCGACACATATTTTGCTCGCACAGGGCAGGGGATGCAGAAGGAGGAGTGGCAACAATGGCTCAAGGATGTTTTTTAGGCAGTAAAGCATACCGTTCCTTCCCTTTTTTTAGTTCTTTTTCAGTGCAGTCAGGAATTAATAATGATTGAAAACTTTAGCTGGTTGAACAAGTGGTAAAAGTGGCATCAAAAGCACAATTCCCCTTTAACCAATTGTTCGTATGGGAACCCAATGAGGAGGTTATAAAACGGAGTCGTCTCAAACGATTCATGGATGGACATGGGCTGGATACATTCGAAGAATTAATGGAACTTTCTACCACCGATATTGCGTGGTTCTGGGACGCGGTGATGGAAGATTTGGGCATCGAGTTCTACGAACCATACACACAAATTGTAGATCTGTCACAAGGGATTCAATGGCCCAAATGGTGTGTAGATGCCAAGCTCAATAGCGTTCACAACTGCCTCGATAAGTGGATAGGAACACCAACCCAGGATCGAATTGCTATTTATTGGGAGGGAGAGGAAGGCCATACACGTCAGATGACGTATTGCGAAGTATTCATCGAAGTCAACCGAGTGGCTTCAGCCTTGCGAGCCGCTGGATTGGGAAAAGGTGATGTTATCGGGCTCTACATGCCGATGGTGCCTGAAATTGCGATTGCTCTATTGGCTATTGCAAAAATTGGCGGCGTCATTCTACCTCTTTTCTCTGGGTACGGTTCTGGCGCCATCACCACTAGGCTTGCGGACACTGAGGCTAAGGCTATATTCACAGCCGATGGACAGTTCAGGCGCGGCAAACCAAGACCGATGAAAGTAACCGTTGATGAAGCGTTGAACAATGTCCCATCTGTCCATAAAGTGATCGTCTATCAGCGTTTAGACACCTACACTTCTCCTATATCGGGGAGCGGTTTGAGCGAAATCAAGGGAATTGATGTACCCATGATACCTGGGCGAGATGTCTGGTGGGATGATTTCGTCGCCAATCAACCATCGGAAACTCACACCGAGCGCACCGGTGCCGAAGATCTGTTAATGATCATTTACACAAGCGGTACATCTGGGCGACCAAAAGGAGCAGTTCACACCCACTGTAGTTTTCCCATCAAGGCCACTCAGGATATGGCTCACGGCTTCGACATCCAAGAATTTGACACCGTGTTCTGGATGACCGACATGGGTTGGATGATGGGGCCGTGGGAAGTGTTCGGTACACTGACATTGGGCGCCAGTATGCTTCTTTATGACGGTGTTCCCACCTACCCCGATATAGATCGGGTGTGGGGGCTGGTAGAGCGACATAAAGTCACCTGCTTGGGAGTTACACCAACTTTTGTTCGTGCAATCATGCCTTATGGAGACGAGCCGGTTAAACGCCACGATCTAAGCTCATTACGAATCCTGGGCTCGACCGGAGAGGCGTGGAACCCAGACTCGTGGAACTGGTATTTTGAGACCGTTGGAAACAGCCAGGTGCCAATCATCAACTACTCAGGCGGTACAGAAATCGGAGGGGGCATCGTTTTAAGCAACGTTCTGCGACCAATTAAGCCGTGTTCGTTTTCTGGTCCACCTCCTGGGATGGCTTCCGATGTTGTCGATGAGGCTGGTAATCCACTGCGGGGCGAGGTGGGAGAATTGGTGGTACGTCAACCATGGATTGGAATGACGCGCGGTTTCTGGAAAGATCCGGAACGCTACATTGAAACATATTGGAGTCGATTTCCCGATGTCTGGGTTCACGGTGACTTCGCGGCGATTGATGATGATGGCCAATGGTACATACTGGGTCGTTCGGACGATACGATTAAAGTGGCAGGAAAGCGCGTGGGTCCCGCAGAGGTAGAGAGAGTACTTGTTAATCACAGTGCGGTTTCCGAAGCGGCTACCATAGGTGTACCAGATGAGATCAAAGGTCAGGCTGTAGTCGTGTTTGCAGTACTTCAACCCGGCACTGAACCGGAGGAGGCCTTACGCGAAGAGCTGGAGACGCTTGTAGCGAAGGAGATGGGAAAGCCGTTCGCGCCTAAGAAGGTGTATTTTGTGAGTGACCTACCTAAAACCCGCAATGCGAAACTCATGCGGCGGGTCATCCGCGCTGCTTATCTAGATGAACCCCCCGGCGACCTGAGTGCGCTGATGAATCCAGCGGCGGTGGATGAGATACGGGAAGTGGGGTGAAGCAAGACATGTTAAAGTGAGAAATCTAAAATGAAAGTGCTTGATGAGATTATTTAAAAGAGTCCCGATTATTGCCGGAGGTGTTAGAAAACCGAGAGTAGCCTTGTTTTTCTAAAATTACTCAATGGGTGGCGCCACCTGCGCTTGCAGAGCGGCGTAAGTGTACGGTGAAAAGCAGCGCCTGTGCCATCCATGAAAAAATAATGGCAAATTTTGTAAAAAGGAGAAACCGATGTCAATTGTCACCGCAAAAGAAATGATGTTAGAAGCCGCCGAGGGCAAATATGCTGTTGGGGCGTTCAACATCACGAACCTGATACAGATGGAAGCCGTTCTCGAGGCCGCCACCGAAAAGAAGGCGCCTCTTATTATTCAAACATCAGTCACGCCCTCCAAATTCCTGGGTCGGGATGTTCTCGTATCTATCTATAGGACCTTGGCCGAGTCTGCCCCCATCCCGATTTGTTTGCACCTGGATCACAGCACCAGCATGGAATATTGCAAGCTATGCGCCGACGCTGGTTACACCAACATCATGATCGACGCCTCCAAGCAAACCTACGACGAGAATATCCGTCAGACCAAGGAAGTGGTGGATTACTGCCATGCCATTGGCAGCATCTCTGTCGAGGGTGAGTTGGGAACGGTTTCAGGCGTGGAGGATCAGGTAAAGGTAGCAGAAGATGAAGCCGCCCTTTGCCACCCGCAGCAAGCCGTTGAGTTCGTCGAGCGCACCGGTGTAGATATTTTTGCTCCGGCGATCGGTACAGCGCATGGGGTCTATAAGACGAAAAATCCAAAAGTAGACTTTGAACGCCTGGGCAAGATCAATCAGATGCTCAACGGCAATGGCATTAAAACACCGCTGGTAGTGCATGGCGGCACTGGCTTGAGCAATGAATACGCGGTCAAACTTGTTGAAATGGGCGGCGCCAAATTCAATGTCTCTACCGAATTGAAACATGCCCTCATTGACGCCACCTACAACTATATCTCTGAAAACCGGGAGCAGTACAACCCCGGGAAGATCGATGTCGTTGTCAAAGAGGCCATCCGGCAGGTTGTTGCCAGGTGGATCGATACGTTAGGAAGCGCAGGAAAAGCGTAAAGGAGAAATTACACGATGAAACCGATCCAAGACTACTTCGTTCCCTGGGTAAAAGACATCCCTATGTACGTTTCGGCGCATATTGAACTGGCCTGGCGACAGCCAGAACTGCATCGCATGATGTCTAACGAGAACCCTCATCCCCCGTCGAAGAAAGTACAAGAAGCAATCCATAAGTACGGGGATTTCGCCAACCGCTACCCCGATCAAGGTTTGGTTGTACGCTCAAAGTTAGCGGAAATCAACGGACTGGGTGGCCCCGAAAATGTCATGATCGGAAACGGATCGAGCGAAGTTTTCGACAATATCTTCAGGAGCTTTCTCCAGGTCGGAGAAGAGGTTATTCAGCACACCCCGTGCTTCGGCATCTACAAACTGCGCTGCAATATTCTCGGCGGTAAACTCGTCTCTGTTCCGATGGTGTACGAGGACAAACAAATAAAATACGACGTTGATGCTATTCTGGCCGCAATTACCGATAAAACCAAGATCATCGTCGTCGCCAACCCGAACAACCCCACCGGCAATTTCATGACTGCCGAAGACTTCGTCAAGATCGCTGAGACGGGCATACCTTTCATTGTTGATGAAGCCTATATTGAGTTTGCTGGCCTTGAAAAGTCGCAGGTTAGACTGGTCGAGAAACATAAGAATGTACTTATCACGCGCACACTCTCCAAAGCCTACGGCCTGGCCGGAATGCGCTTTGGATACGCGCTAGGGTACGAGGGAGTTATCGGTCAAATCTCTGCGGCGTTACTTCCATGGAATGTAGGGACGATCCCAATGTGGGCCGCGTTGGCGGCACTTGAAGATGTCGAGGGGCTGACAGAACGAGTTGAATATAACAACCGCGAAGTGGCATATATTGAGGACGCGCTCAGTGACATCCCTGGTTTCATCATCTTCCACTCCGCCTCTAACTACATCCTTTTCGACGGGACGGATACTGGAAAAGCGGGAGATGATTTGGTCGCCTTTGCTCAAGAGAAGGGCATCATTCTCCGCCCGCAATCCCATATGTATGGAAGAAATGGTTGGTTTCGCCTGACCCTAGGCGTCAAAGAAGAAAATCGCATGGCAGTTGAACTCATTCGCGAGTTCTACGTTTAGTCATCCGACAATAAAGTGGATGGGGATTAATTTCCCTGTCCGTTTTTGAGCGGAAGAGGAACATTCCAATGGCAGAAATAAAAGCAGTTTTTTTCGATCAGGATGGCGTCATCATCGATACCGAGCGAGACGGGCATCGTGTCGCGTTTAATCAGACCTTCAAAGATTTTGGCTACGATTTTGAATGGGACGTGGGGTATTACCACGAGTTGCTGCAAGTTGCTGGCGGCAAAGAGCGCATGAAACATCACCTGCACACCCAGGGTTTTGGCGTAGAAGTCAAACCTGAAGAAGTAGATGAGCTCATCATAAGAATGCACAAACATAAGACGGGTGTCTTCGTCGAATTGATAGAAAGCGGAGATTTACCGCTGCGCCCCGGCGTAAAACGGCTGATGAAAGAGGTCAATGACGCGGGCTTAATTCTTGGTATCTGCACGACATCCAACGAACGCGCAGCGCAGGCTGTCGTTGGCGGGATGCTCAGTGAGATCAAATTCGAATTTGTCTTGGCTGGCGACATCGTTGATAACAAAAAGCCTGATCCGGAGATCTATAATTTAGCCCTAGAAAAGACCGGGGTAAAACCCGAAGAGTGCGTGGTGATCGAGGATTCGCGAAATGGTGTCCTCGCCGCCGCAGCCGCGGGATTGAATATCGTCGCTACCACCAATATCTACACTGCGAGCGAGAATCTTTCTGATGCCGACATTATTGTCACATCTCTCGGCGATCCCGACGGAGAAAAAGGCACACTGAAGAAGGGAGGCGAAGGCCTCGACTACGACGGTGTGCTCAGGCTTGACCAATTGCTGGTTTACTTCTCGAAGTAGCACCTAACCAGCCGGAGCCAAACATCACTAATGATCGGCGGGGTTCCGCGGGGATGCTTGATGCATGGATGGTGTGTTTGCATCGATTCACTTTACATCTTGTCCAACTTTGTTTCCCCATTTCTGAACCATCTCAGAAAAGGCGATAAACATGGGGAAAATATGTTTGATTGTTGCACGATTTTAGACTATGATAAATGAGTCTCTTGAAAAAGAGTTTCCACGAGACTCCTCAAAAAAATGAAGATGTGTTGGATACAGCCGGGACGAAAACCCGGCGTTTATATCATAATGTGACAATTAAATAAGGAGGTGGTTTTATACGCGGCAGAGAAAGTGGAAATACCATAATGTTTTCCGATTTAAGGTAATCACTATTAAAGGAGAAGACGAATGTTTAGTAAAAAAGGATTGTTGCTCATCACGTTGTTGCTACTCTTTGCTCTGGCGCTGGGCGCATGTGCGCCAGCCGAAGAAGCAACTCCCGCCGAGGAGGCCGCACCAGTCGAAGAAGCAGCACCTGCCGACGAGGCTGGTTGCCCCGCTTCGACGGTGGCCAACATGATGGGACTGGAAGGCGATTTTCCTTACCAGTTCGAGTTATCTGAGTTCGAAGCGAAGGCTGGCTGCGAGCTAACCTTCAGCGAAAACCCGGACATCGCCGCCTTGAATGCCGAACTGAACGGTGCGGATGCAGATTTGCCGCCCGTTGAAGAGCGGTTGCCCTCAGAGCTGTTGGTCATACAGCCCTATGTCGAAATTGGCACATACGGCGGCCGTCTGCGCGGAATTTCCAAATCTCCCGAAAGCGGCACGTCGGACTTTCTGAGCACCCGTCACGTGAACCTGTTTCGCATGAGTGATGACCTGATAACCATTGTTCCTGAAGTTGCCATGGGATGGGAATTCAACGACGACTTCACCGAACTGACCGTCTACCTACGCGCGGGTCACAAATGGTCGGACGGCGAACCCTTCACCGCTGCGGATATCGAGTTCTGGTTCAACGACATCCACCTTAATAAGGAATACTTCTCTGAAGTTTCTAGTTTCTGGGTCTACGGTGGCGAGCCAATGGGAGTTGAAGCAATTGACGACACCACAGTCAAGTTCTCATTCAATGCTCCGGCCCCGAACTTTGTCACGTTTTTGGCCATTACCTACAGGCAGCCCTTCCAGCCAAAACATTTCTTGAGCCAGTTCCATCCGGACTACAACCCGGAGGCTAATGCCAATGCTCAAGCCAATGGCTTTGACGATTGGATCGGGCAGTTCAAACTCTACTACCACGACTGGAAAGACACCTATCATCCATTCGACGGTCCTGAGGGAACGAAGTTTGCCGTTCCAACGCTCGAATCACACGTCTTGGTTGAGGAGTCACCCGAATTCCGCCGCTATGTCACCAATCCCTATTTCTTCATGGTGGATACAGCCGGCAACCAACTGCCCTACTATAATGAATCCTACGAGATCTACAGTGAAGATCTCGAAGTCCAGATCCTCAAGCTCATCAATGGCGAAATAGACTACCGGAACCAAACCCTCGAGTTGGCGAATTTCACTGAACTGAAGACAAACGAGGCCAACGGTTACCGCGTATTCTTGCCGCCATCCATAGGCGAGACCGTCTTCTATGCTTTCAATATCACCCATCTTGACCCCGAAATGGCAAAGATTTACGGTGATGTCCGCTTCCGCCAGGCTATGTCGTTGGCAATGAACCGCGAGGAGATAAATGAAATCGCCTATCTCGGTCAGGGCGTGCCCCAACAGGAATTGCCGGTAGATGCGTCGACAGTGGACTTTGTTTCCGATGAAGCATTGTACCAATTCACCCAATATGATCCTGCTGCAGCCAATGCGCTGTTGGACGACATGGGTTTGACTGCGCGCGATGCGGATGGCTTCCGACTGCGCTTCGATGGGAGTCCTTTTGTCATCCTGCTCCAGTTCGCACCGCAGGGTGGTCCAGTCGAGACTCACGAATTGGTGAAAGGGTACTGGGAAGCAGTAGGTGTTCGGGTCCTGGCTAAAGAAGTCAGTTCGGACTTTTACCGCTCCACCAGCAGCGCTAACGAGCACGACCTCGCCACCTGGCGGGGCGCCAGTGGCGCTACAGCACTCAACGCCGAAGTGATGTTCCCTCCATTTGGGGATTATCTACAGATCCGAACCGGTGTCCAGTGGAACAAGTGGATGCTGAGCGACGGGGCTGAGGGTATCGAACCACCTGAGGATATGAAGAAGCTCTACGATCTGGCAGCAGAGTGGAAGACTTACCCGCTTGGTTCTGAAGAGAACAGCCGTGTTGGCGCTGAGATCATCAAGATCCATGCTGACAACCTGCTGTCCATCGGTGTCATTGGGGCTGTGCCGTCGCCCGTGTATCTCAATAACCGCGTTGGTAATGGTATTGAGTTCACGGTCAAGTCTTACAACTACTACTGGGCTTATGCTTTCCGACCCACCCAGTGGTTCATCAACGAGTAAGCGTTAACGAGCATTACTGAGAGGTAGAGGTACTAATTGTGCCTCTACCTCGCATGCTTTACAGATGATGGAGATTGGAGATTAGAGACTAGAAAGATTCAAAATCTCCAATCCCCGGTATCTATAAGGAGAAAACCTATGCTCCGTTATTTTTTGCAACGTTTCCTTTTCATGATCGTCACTTTGTGGTTAGTGTCGGTAGTTATCTTTATCGTCATCGAGTTGCCCCCGGGAGACTATGCAGACCGCTATGCCTACCGCAAGCTAGCTTCTGCTGGTCAGGCGGTGACAGAGTCAGACATGATAGCTTTGCGCCACCAGTTTGGACTGGATAAGCCGCCCATCCTGCGCTACTTTAGATGGATCAGCGACATCGTGCTGCACGGCGATTTTGGTGATTCGTTTCTCTACAACGTGCCCGTCCGCAATGTGATAGGAGCGCGTATCTGGTTGACGATGGCTATTGCGTTGACCGCCATTTTGTTGACCTATGCCCTGGCCATTCCCATCGGCATCTTTTCGGCGATGTATCGCCATTCCTTCGGTGACTACCTGGCTACCTTTATCGGCTATATAGGGTTGTCACTCCCTAACTTTATGTTGGCGCTGGTATTGCTCTATTTCAGCGTGACAGTGCTCGGCAGTTCCGCCGGCGGGCTTTTCTCGGCCGAATTCGAGGAAGCCGCCTGGAGTTGGGCGAAGTTTGTGGATTTATTCAAGCACCTGTGGGTACCGGCAGTGGTTCTGGGTACAGCAAACACAGCTTTTCATCTCCAAACCATGCGCGCCACGATGCTCGATGAGCTGAATCAGCTATACGTGGATGCAGCCCGCGCCCGGGGCATCCCGGAATGGAAAGTCATACTAAAATACCCGGTGCGCATCGCGCTGAACCCCATTGTCAGCTACCTGGGCTTTGACCTGGGAAAGCTCGTCGCCGGCGCGCCGGTAGTGGCGCTGGTGCTGTCCTTACCGGATGCGGGCCAATTGTTACTGAATGCATTGCTTCAGCAGGACATGTTCTTGGGCGGGGCGATCTTACTGATGATCAGCGCCATGATTGTGATCGGAGTTTTCATCTCTGACCTTATGCTCGCCGCCCTGGATCCACGCATTCGTTTAGGAGAGACGTAAATGACCGCTACGACGATCCCTGAAGATAAACTGACCGACGTGGTTTCAACGTCCGACGAGGAAAAACTCAAATATTTCACCGCCGGCCAGTGGCAACTGGTGTGGTGGCGATTCCGCCGCAACCGGCTGGGGCTGCTCGGCGCCGGCATACTGTTTATCTATATCCTTGTCCTAATGTTTGCCGAGTTTCTGGCCCCTTATGGAGGAATGACGCTTGATGTGGGGTATATTCTTGGCCCACCGCAGGTCGTCCGGTTTTGGGACGAGAGTGGTTTCTCCCTGCGACCCTTTGTCTACGGTGTGACTACGGAGCGCGATCCGGTGACGCTGGCGATGATACCCACAATCGATACTTCCCAACGAATACACCTTCGATTCTTTGTGCGGGCTGAAGAATATAAGTATTGGGGTGGTAATTTGATCGCCAGCGACTTGCACCTGTTCGGCGTGGATGAAGGCACCATCCACGTCTTTGGCACTGATCGCCTGGGTCGAGACATCTTCTCCCGCATTATGTATGCCACCCGCACCTCGCTGACGCTGGGGGTAATAGGCGTATTTATCGCCTTCGTTATGGGCCTCATCCTGGGGGGAGCGTCCGGGTACCTGGGAGGTAATATAGATTTCTTCACCCAGCGCTTGATCGAGTTGATCCGTTCTGTGCCCGACATCCCGCTTTTCATGGGATTGGCGGCAGCATTACCCCGAGAGTGGCCTCCGGAGCGAGTGTATTTGATGATCACGCTCATTCTTGGATTTTTAGGCTGGACCACGCTCGCCCGGCGCATCCGCGGCAAATTGCTATCCCTCCGCAATGAGGACTATGTTATCGCCGCCCAGTTGGCGGGCGCCAGCAGCGCCCGCATTATCGGCCGCCATATGTTACCCGCCTTCACCAGCTATATCATCGTGGATATTGTGGTTTCCTTCCCGTACATGATCCTGGCGGAAACGGCCTTGAGCTTCGTTGGCCTGGGGCTTCGACCGCCGGTGATCAGTTGGGGCGTGTTGCTCCAGGGGGCGCAAAATATCCAGGCCATCGAGATGGCACCGTGGCTATTCTTCCCGGTCATTTTTGTGGTGTTTGCGGTGTTAGGCTTCACCTTTTTAGGTGACGGCCTGCGCGATGCAGCGGATCCATATAGTTAATAGAGGCAGGAAAATTCTATGAGCAATGGAGCAAAACCAATAGAGCAAGATGCCTTGTTGGATGTCGAAAACCTCAGAGTTTCCTTCAAAACGGACGAAGGGATTATCCTTGCGATTGACGGGATTACTTTCTCTGTAAAACGTGGGCAAACGCTGGGGATTGTAGGTGAAAGCGGCTCGGGTAAGAGTGTAAGTATGAAATCTGTTATGCAGCTGCTGCCTAAAACAGCCATCATTGACGAGGATTCCTCAATCGAGTGGTATCGAGACAATGGCGAAATTACGGAGATCACCCAGCTTCATAAATTCGGCCGCGAGATGAGGCAAATTCGCGGTGGGGAAATCGGTATGATCTTTCAGGAACCGATGAGTTCATTTTCGCCCGTGCATACCATTGGCAACCAGATCATCGAGGCGGTTTTAGAACACCGCGAGGTCAGCAAGCAGGAAGCCCGTGAGATAGCCATTGAGATGTTAGATAAAGTGGGGATTTCTAATCCGTCGGTGCGCATCGATCAATATTCATTTGAACTGTCAGGCGGGATGCGGCAGCGGGCCATGATTGCTGTAGCGTTGTCTATGAACCCGGCGCTGCTCATCGCTGATGAACCCACAACCTCGTTGGATGTGACTATTCAGGCGCAAATCCTGAAATTAATGAATCAGCTGCAAGAAGAGCTTGGGATGGCAATCATCTTCATCACGCATAACTTGGGTGTTATTGCCCAGGTAGCAGACGAGGTAGAGGTGATGTACCTGGGGAAAATTCTGGAGCGAGGAACGGCAAAAGAGATTATTCACCAGCCGCAGCACCCTTATACGCAAGCCTTATTGAGAGCTATCCCGCATCTGGATCGTCTCGGGGAGCGCTTGACGGCGATCAGCGGTGATATTCCCAATCCGTTGGAGCGCCCGGCAGGATGTCCTTTCCACACCCGCTGTGAACAAGTGATTCTTGGCCTTTGCGATGTTCAAAACCCGAGTCTCACCCGACTCAGCAGCACTCATACCGTGCATTGCTTCTTACACGAGGAGAGAGATGTCTGATATCTTACTTGAAATCAAGGATCTTAAAGTACACTTTCCCATTCGCAGCAGGCGCCTTATTGGCTCAGTCACGAAGTACGTGAGAGCAGTTGACGGCGTTAGTTTTTATGTCGAAAAAGGGGAAACGTTGGGTCTGGTTGGTGAAAGTGGATCTGGAAAAACCACCGTGGGCCGTTCCATTCTGCGGGCGATCGAGCCGACAGAAGGGCAGATCACCTTTAATGTTGATGGTCAAATGTTGGATTTAGCCCAACTCACGGACAAAGAAATGCGGGTATTTCGCAAGCACATGCAGCTGATCTTCCAGGATCCTTACTCTTCATTGAATCCACGCATGACAGTGAGGGACATTATAGCCGAACCCCTGGTCGCGCAAAAACTGGCCAAGGGCAAAGAAGTGGATGAGCGCGTGCGCGACACAGCCGCGCTTTGCAAGCTTAACCTGGAGTATCTGCGCCGTTTTCCCCACGCGTTCAGCGGTGGGCAGCGGCAGCGAATTGGCATTGCCCGCGCCCTCATCTCCAAGCCACAGTTTATTGTCTGTGACGAGTCGGTGTCTGCGCTCGATGTGTCCATTCAAGCAGAAATTCTCAATTTGCTAATGGACTTGCAGGTGGAATTCGGGCTTACATATCTGTTCATTGCCCACGATTTGAGCGTGGTGGCGCATATTTCCAAGCGTGTAGCCGTTATGTATTTGGGGCAGTTCGTTGAATTGGCCCCTACAAAAGAACTCTTCTATGCGCCGAAGCATCCTTATACCGAGGCTCTGATGTCAGCGATCCCGGAAGTGGATCCAGACCAGGAAATGATTCCCGTTCAACTGGAAGGCGAAATTCCAAGTCCGGTAAACCCACCGTCTGGCTGCCGTTTCCATACCCGCTGCCCTTATGTACAAGACTTATGTAAGACGGAAATACCAGAGTGGCAGGAAATCGAACCGGGACGTTTCGCAGCCTGTCATTTTACAGATACGCTTACCTTGAAAGGTGTTGATTCACTGGGCACAATGGGTGTCGTGGCGTAACCTGAGTACGCAAAAAAATGGAGAGAGCGTTCAATGGCTAAAAAGAACATTCTAATTCCGCTTACGAAATCGGAATCCAGCCAAAAAATCTTGCAGCAGATAGGAAAATTTATCCCTGCTGAAGACAGCAAGCTTATATTGTATTACGTAGCTAAACCGCCTAAAGGGATGGGGTTCGCGGCCCCGGATTACCGCTCCGACTATGCGCTTGAATCCGCTGGGACTCCTTTGGGGCCTGAAGCCCATCCGATTTTCTCCAGTCAAGAAGAAGACAGCTTACAATCTGACGTGGAAGTTGCTTTACTTTCTGTTACAAATGAACTAAAGAAACAGGGATACGATGTCTCCACCCAGGTTTGCTTCGGGGAGGATTGTGTTAGCGAAATTGTGCGCATTGTGAAACGTGATAAGATCGATTTGGTGGCCATGTCTACACGGGCGCGTGTAGGGATGTCGCGCTTCTTCTTTGGTGACGTTGCTAAAAAAATCATGCAACAGGTGGATATTCCCGTTTTGCTGATTAACCCCAAGGGATAACTTTAGGGCTGATGCACTTAGAAAAGGAAGAGCTAATAAAGGGTGCGAACGTTGATTCACCCCCACCCTTTTTTTGTATTTTCCCCTCGATTTGCGTAAATCCTAACTTGTCACATGAGCATTAATCCATCCAGCAAATTCTCACTGTTTATCAACATCAATTTACCAAAAACTGAGCCGATCGTTTTTGACGCAGAAATCGCTCGAAAATTGTGTAATCGCATTGCCAACATCCGCTTACACGCCCATACCTATTCCCTCATCCACAACCTGACACACGGGTCGTTCAAACCAACCAACGCCCTAGAATTTGCTTACCAGCACGAATTGCACGGTCTAAACATACACGTGGACGATGGGGGAGAACATAGTCTTACTCACAGCACCCCAAAACAATTAGCCCAGTTTAAAGCTTTCGCCAAACGGCTCAATCTAACCATCCACTTGGAAACGAGCAGCACCCAGAAACCAGACATTGACAAGGTTATTCAGATAGCCAGAATGTTGGATGCTCAAAACATTCGGGTCTATTCGCGCTATGAGGGTGCTTTATCGCAGGTTATGGCACGGACGGTTTCTGATCTAGTTTACATGTCTGAACAGGCAGATCGGTATGACTTGTTTTTCGATTTCGAGCAACACGAGGAGTTCAAGTCTACGGAAATCGTGCAGATGCTTAAAGAAGTTGATCACCCGCGCATCCATGCCTTGTTCGACTTCACGAATATGATCAACGCTCATGAGCAGCCCTTGCCTGCCTTAAGAATAATGGCTCCCTATACACGTCAGGTGCACCTTAAAGGCGCCAAAATAACCAAAGAGGGAAAAGGTTACGGGCAAGTGGGGGTGGTACAGGGTTCGGTCGATGACGAAATGCCCTACGCGCGTATGTTGTATGAACTGCTGATACTGGGGGAGATAAATCCTCAAGTGATCTGTTTTGCGTTGGAGCAAGAGGCGAATTATTATGCCCCAGCTTATCGTCGTGCGGATGAAGGCGAGGATCCGATTATCCCGTATAAAGACCCCAGCGAAACCCCTTATAATGAAGCGGATGCAGATAGGATATTGCTGAACGAAAGACGCTGGGCGAGCAACCAGGTAAATTTTGTCAAAGGTTTGCTGGCTGAAATGCACTGGCTGGCAACCCTATATCTTGAAAAAAAGGAGATTTCTCATAATGCATAACAAAGTTGTTTTGGTTCTTTCTGATGCCTTGCGTTACGACACCGCCGTAGCTGGAATGGGTTTTCTGGGGCATTTAGTCGAGATCAAAACCGCCAGTCTCTACAAGGTGATAGGCGAACTGCCTTCCATCTCGCGCCCAATGTACGAAACGGTTCATACCGGGCTGCCGGTCACAGAACACGGAGTGGTTTCCAACCAGGTGGTTCGTTGTTCCGAAGTGCCTAATATCTTCCAGGCCGCGAGAGATGCCGGGAAAACCACTGCTGCCGCGGCCTATTATTGGTTTTCAGAGCTCTACAATCGTGCCCCTTACGACCTGATTGATGACCGTGAAGTGGACGACGAATCCTTGCTGATCCAGCACGGGCGCTTCTACGTTGAGGGGGATTACCCCGACGCCGAGTTATTTGCCATGGCTGGGGCGTTGGTGCGGAAGTTTACGCCCGACTACTTACTCATTCATCCGATGGCGATGGACATCTTAGGGCATAAGTACGGCTCGGATTCCAGAGAATACCGGAACCATGCCGTTCACCAGGATATGATGTTGGCCAATCTGATCCCCGAATGGATGGAGCGCGGCTACAACATTCTCGTCACCGGCGATCACGGCATGAACGCAGACCATGGACACGGCGGCACCACACCCGATGTGCGCGAAGTGCCGCTGTATCTCATTCGACCCGGCGAGCCCGGAGAAGGAGATACCGGAGATGTGCTTTCCCAACTCCAAATCGCGCCGACGGTGTGCAAATTGTTAGGCATCCCCATCCCAGAGACGATGAAACAACCGTCAATTATTTAGGAAAAATATTTGCCATCGGTAAGAAACATTCAGAAAATAGCTGTCTCACTGTAAGCCCGTGGTTCGCGAAACGTGAAGATGTTTTCGTCACTTTTTACGAGTCTCGCTTCACGCAATTTTGGGCGCTTATTTTTTTGGAATTCTTTAAACTGAGCAGTTACTCAGGATAAACCAAATGGATACGGAGGACACGATGAGTTCCATGAAGGTAGCCGTGATGGGGGGTGGTAACGCATCTCACACCATAGCAGCAGATCTGACCCTCAAAGGTTTGACGGTCAATATGTTCGAGATGGAGAAATTCGCACACGCCATGAGAACTGTTTTCGAGACCCGCGAGATCGAGATGTCGGGAGTGGCCGGAACCGGAAAAGCCAGGTTGAACCTCGTGACCAGCGATATTCGAGAGGCGATTGAGGGTGTAGAGATCATCTTCATCCCTCTGCCCGGGTTTGCTGTCACCCCTTACGCACAGATTTTAGCCCCTCACTTGGAGGAAGACCAAATCGTGTTGATTATCCCCGGGACCCTGGGGGCACTTGAGTTCCGGTGGATGCTTTGGTCGAGTGGATGCCGAAAAAAAGTGATCGTTGGTGAAACAGGTGGGATGCCTTTTGCCGCCCGCGTCATAGCTCCTGGACAAGTAAAGACTTTCCATGTCAGAGCGATAGTTGCTCTTGCAACCATTCCCGGCAATAAGGGCAAACTCGTATATGACAAAGTGAAAGGGTTATACCCATTTGCGCTGCGGAAGACCGTGATCGAGCCTGCATTCGGCCACCTGACTCCTCTTCTTCACCCGCTAGGTTCCTTGCTTAATGCCGGACGCATTGAGAGGTCCCACGGAGAGTTCTACATCTACGAAGAGGGGATGACACCTTCGGTTGTCAAAGTGATTGAAGAAATGGATCGAGAACGGCTGGAGATCGGAGAAAAACTGGGGATTCAATTACCGACGGGTGTGGAGATGATGGTCGAATCTAAATATGGCCCCCAAGGAACGCTCTGGGAGTCGATCAATGGCAGCGCCGGCCTCACGCCGGTTAAAGGACCGACTTCTCTCGAAAGCAGGTACATCACAGAAGATATTCCCTATAGCCTGGTTGCCTGGGCCAGTATAGGCCAATTGGTGGGCGTGAGTACCCCAATCATGGATGCTGTTATAAATATTGGAGGCGCTATTATGGGAATGAATTGTTGGGATGAAGGAAGAAATCTAGCGAAGATGGGTCTGGAAGGACTGACTTTAGACCAGACCCTGACCTATCTAGAGAATGGTAAGCACCCAATGTTAGGAGAGTACATTGTCTAAAGGATCAGGTTTTGGAAAAACAATCTTAATTGGAGATCAATTTGTGCTGGAAGAAGTCCCAGCTATTGTCTCAGCAATTCCTTTTGAGACTGTTGCCGAGGTAGAGAGGATTGATGGCGATGGCTGGGTGTTAGAAGACAACCGCGTCGAAGTGCCTGGCTACAAAGATAAGAAAAAAGACCAGCAGACCGTCTCTATCAGCAGAATCCTCGAAGTGATGAATATCGATGCCAAGAAAACTCCCCTCAAGATCACCTATGGGGGTGCGCTGTTAGCCGGCAGCGGCGTAGGGGCCAGCGCAGCCAGTTGCGTCTCTCTAGCCCGAGCATTGAACGCCGAGTTTGGTCTAGGATACTCCATCGAGCAGATCAACCATGTGGGTTGGGAGGGAGAATTTGCCTACCACGGCATCCCCAGCGGCGTAGACAATACCGCTTCAACCTACGGCGGCCTTTTGCTTTACTGGATTAAAGATGACGAAAAGCATTTCGAAAAGATCGCCGCCAAAAAACCGCTCCACATTGTGTTGGGCAACAGTGGTGTCACCTCCAACACCGCTTTGTTAGACGACTACGTCGAGCAAATGAAAGATAGCGACCCGCCTTTGTTCAAATCCCGCATGGATGCGATCACAGCCCAGGTGCATGAGATGCGGGCTGCCCTAGAGGCCGGTGACCTCGAGAAAGTAGGCGCTATTATGACGGCCAATCATGAGATATTGATCGAAATGGGTCTCTCCCACGAGATATTAATTAAGCTGTGCAACATGGCACTGGAGATGGGCGCCCATGGCGCAAAAGTTACCGGCGGCGGCAGAGGCGGCTACATGAATGCTTTGGCTCCCAACAAAGAAGTACAAGGTGCCATCGCCGCGGCCATGGAAGCAGAGGGGTACAAGGTCATTCTGACGACGATAGGCGTAAATAAGTGATACGCGATAGGTGACATTGGTGAATTAGCCATCACTATTATGCTTAACGGAGCAGAACATGAGTAAAAAGGGCTTCCTCGAAGAAATCAGAAAAGGTATCACCCGAATGCGCGCCGCCGGTTCAGACGTCACGCTCGTTCACCACAATGATGCCGACGGCCTGACTTCCGCAGCCGTGCTGCAAACCGCGCTTTCACGAGCGGGGTTTTCTGTTCGGCGGATTTGCATCGAGCGAGTGCATCCCCCCATTGTGGCCCGTATTCACGAAAAGTTCCCCTCCACCATCTTCTATGTAGACCTAGGGGGGCAGGCAGCCCCTATTATTTCAGATGCCAACAACGGGAGGCGGACCACCCTCATTCTGGAT
Source organism: Anaerolineales bacterium (assembly GCA_034430795.1). GTDB lineage: Bacteria > Chloroflexota > Anaerolineae > Anaerolineales > E44-bin32 > E44-bin32. Next base: position 46,786 of record DAOUDJ010000238.1, read on the forward strand.
CACCATCACCCAAATAAACCTACCGACTCCAAAGTCCTCAACATCTCCACAGAGTTTTTTGGGTTGTCAGGCGATATGGATATCTCCGCCTCTACTGCGGCCTATTTCTTTGCTTTAGAGCTGGATGCAGATAACCGCGATCTGGCTTATGTGGGTGTGCTGGGCGCCGTGGGGGATGAACACGACCGGGAGGGGAGCTTGATCAAGGAGAACCGTGATGCCCTCATGGATGCCGTTGAGCAAGGTCATGTGCAGATCGAAGTAGATGCTGGAAGGAAAGAGCAGTATTCCCTGACTCGTTTTGGCGATCCAATTCCGATGGCGCCTTTGGCGATATCCGTGACGACTTTTGGGGGGGTGGGCTATTATTCGGGCGGGCCTGACCTTGGGGTGCAGGTGTGTTTAGAAGGGCTTTTCCCCGAAGCGCAGCAACGGCTTGATGAACTTCGCCAAACCCAGAAGATGGCTTACCAGGAAACGACTGCGCGGCTGATGCGAGATGGATTCCGAGAAACAAAATATATCCAATGGTTTACGGTCGGAGACGATTTCTCACCGATGGGCGTAAAAGTAATTGGCGAATACTGCTGGGATATCCGCAATGAGGGTTTTGTCGACCCGGAGAAATACCTCGTTGGCTTCCAAAACATGGCTCCTGAGATTCCAGGTTTAGGCACATTCGATTGGTCTCAAACTAAAGTTTCCATGCGCCTCCCCACGTCGTTAGAGAGAAAGATACTGGCCAATCGCACCATGCCGGGATTGGCATATCTTGTTCCCGAAGCGGCCAGACATGTGGGCGGTTCCATTGATGCCTGCCATGACTACACCGCGGCAACGATCGTCGCTACCGGCAGGGAGGAAGATTTGATCGTGGCGATGGACAAATTGGTGCAGGCTGAGCTGTCGAGCGAGTAAGAAACGAATATGTCAAAATATCTTGGTTACATTTTCGATTTGGATGGCACCGTTTATCTGGGAGATAAAGCCATCCCTGGCGCTCCGGAAATCATTGCCGAGTTGAGACAGCGCGGCTGTGGTGTCGCCTTTCTCTCCAACAAACCCTTGCAGCCGCGCTCAGTCTATGCCGAGAAACTGACTCGTTTGGGTATACCAACTTCCACGGACGAAGTGATCAACTCATCCCTGGTGTTGATCCAATACCTGCTCCGAGAGATGCCTGCGGCTGCAGTCTTTGCCATTGGCGAAACACCATTGCTGGACGAGCTGGCCGCCGCTGGTATCTCTCTCAGCGATACACCGGAAGAAATTGACGTGGTCGTCGCCAGCTTCGACCGCACCTTCGATTATCGTAAACTGAATATTGGCTTCCAGGCTCTCCGTTTGGGAGCGCGCTTCTTCGCCACCAACGCCGATCGTACCTGCCCCGTGGACGGGGGCGAAATTCCGGACGCAGCCGCTGTAATTGGAGCATTGGAGGGGTGCAGCCATCGAAAGGTAGAACTCATAGCAGGGAAACCATCTTCCCTAATTATGGAAGTGGTTCTTGAACGGTTGGGCCTTCAGGCAGTCGATTGTTTGATAGTAGGAGACCGCTTGGAGACCGACATGCTGATGGGGAAAAATGCTGGTATGGCAACCGCGCTGGTACTCACCGGAGTCACCCAACGGGATGACCTTGCAAATTCCTCGGTGGTTCCAGACTTCGTGCTTGAAAGCATAGCCGAGATATCCGATTTACACATCCGCACCGATGAATAGTGCACATACGATTTGAAATGCCCCGCGAGTTTACCTACAGAGACAAATAAGGAACAGAATCCGATGCAAGACTTCAAAGATGACTATTACAGCTTTCAAGAAGGCGCGAAACGCTTCGACGATGCCATGAAAGGTGTCCCCGACCGGGTTCCGGTGTATGCACAAATGCACGAATTCGCCATGAACGAACTGGGCATCCAGGCTAAAACATTCTATACAACCCCTGAAATCCTCACCTCTGCCACCCTGGAGATTGCAGAGCGATACGGGATTGATGTCGGTTTTTTAGATTACGATGTCTACAATATCGAAGTGGAAGCACTGGGGCAAAAAGTGCTCTTTTTCGAGGATCACATGCCTGATGTTGACCGTACCGCTCCGTTGATTGCTGGCCCCGATGACTTGGATAAAATACGAACGCCGGACTTTGACACCGCAGGGCGCTTTAGCCAGATTATAGAGATGCACACTATCTACGAAAAATTGACTGGTGTGACACCGTCGCTTCAGTTTTGCGCGCCGTTCAGCATGGCGGCCAATATCCGCGGGATCGAAAATTTGATTTTCGATATTCTATTAAGTCCGGACTTCGCCAGGGGACTTTTTGACGCGATCGTCGAAGAAGTGCTCGCGCCCTGGATTCTGTACCAGAAGAAGCATTTCCCCCGCGCTACCAGCATTAGCGGCTCCGATGCATTCGCTTCGCTGCCGACTCTAAATATGGAGATTCTCGAAGAGTGGGTTGTGCCTTACATCCTGCGCTTGCGAGAGATCTGCGGCTCAGATGTGTACGTGCCCAATTGGGTGGGAGAAAAACTCCTCAAGAAACCAGAAGACATGCTGGCGCTTAAGTTACAAGTCTCCCCCGGTTTTATGGAGGGGCAAGACCCTGATGTAGCTGATCTTGGTCCGGCGTTCTACAAAGCTTATGCCGAGGAACACGATGTGCCCTTGGTATTAGGTGTGGGAGCCAGCTTTATGGCTTCCAGCACACCAGAAGAAATTTGCCAGCGGGTGAAGCATTATATTGAAGTGGGAGGGGAGAACGGTCGCTTCGCGCTCTACTTGTGCAACCTGGGTGCAACAACCCCAGCGGAGAACGTCAAAGCCGCCATCGAGACCGTTCATGCATATGGTCACTATAATTGAGCGAATTCGATGAACCACAATAACTTTACTTTATTCTGGTAAACGATTTCCAATCAAGCGTAATAAAAAACTCTCGCGTCTACTCTTTTAGCCAACGCTCCACGACAACTTCGGTTTACATATAAAACTCGACGGCATGTCTACTCTGCCCATGTAGAGCGTATAAAACTGTCTTTCCAGCCTACTGAAGGGAAAGAAGGCCATGGGTGCAGCCACATCAATATTGATGCCAACGTTCCCCGCCGGAACTTCATAGCGGAAACGGCGAGCGGCGCCCCCGTTGTCGCTACCTTACTGTCGGGAGAGATAATTCCCAAGATCGTGGGGTTCAGGAAATTGCCCTTTTCAAAGCCAGGTGAGGATGCTATGCGTCCATCCAGGCTGATTTCTGCGCTCTCTTGAAGACCACGATCGAGGATCTCCGCTCAACGCCTCGGTCTTTTTTCCCGCCATTTCTCGAAGAACCATCTCAACCTTCATCAACTGAAGTTGGCCGAAGCACACCGCCGATAGCCTGATGACCTTGGCCAATCACCAGGAAAGCGTGCGGATCAATTTCGGACACGACTGCCTTGAGTGTATTTACGTCGGATCGGATCACGGTGCAAAACAAGATCACGTGCTCAGCTTTGGTGAACATGCCCTGTGCAGACCAGGCTGTAACCCCCACGCCCAGGCGATTGAGCAATCCCTGCGCTATTGCATCAGCCGAGTTGGTCACTATAAAAGTTGTGCGTACAACACTTGGACCTTCCAAAACATAATCTGCCGCCAGACCAAAAACAAATAGCGCCATCAGGGAATACAGTGCCCTGTCCCAGCCGAAGACTAGACCAATGATCATGAGCAAGACGCCATCGGTCAGGATATACATTTGGCTGATGGGAACCCCGGTTTTGAGTTGCAGTACCCGGGTGACAATGCCCAAACCGGCGGTTGTGCTGCGTGCGCGATAGATTAAACCTGTGCCTACCCCGCCTAGCACACCGCCATACAAGGCATTGAGCAGCAAGTCGTCGGTTATCCCGGCAGGAAGCCAGCCCGCCAGGAAATCTACCCCCAGGTTGTACAGAAGAACAACATAGAGCGTGCGGATGAGAAAATTGAAACGCCCCAGGCGGTAAAACCCCAGGATCAGCATGGGGATATTCAGGACGAGCATGAGCAACCCAATTGGCCAGTTGGTGAATTTATTGAGGACGATCGCTGAGCCTGTCACCCCGCCTCCTGGGGAAATATTGGAAGGGGCAAAGAAGATATCAATACTGACGATCAACAAAAATGCGCCAACAGTCAGCATCAAGTAGTCTTTTAGAAACGACCGCCAATCAACGCCTGTGATCAGGATTTTTAATTTTTTTATCATTGCCAGAGCCTTTTCTGACCCCTGTCCTCGGGTTACGGGCGTTCGCCTCTTGCCAACCGGGAGTTTATGTCATTAATGAGACGGAAGCCTAATATTCTCCAAATCGAGCAACGGCTCGAGGCTGGTTATCTCCGGAACCGGTGTTTCTATCAATGGCCAGTTGCGGGATATCGAATGGTGCTTGAGCCAAACGGGTTGTATCCCTACCGCTTGTGCGCCGCAAATGTCGATTCTCCAATCGTCCCCAACGTAAATCGCATTGGCTGGATCAATCCCTAGTTTTTCCAGACATGTGAGGAAAGGCATTGGATTTGGCTTTGGGGGCATATCATTCTCTCCTGCTACGATGACAACCTCGAAAAAACTTTCGAGGTCGGGAAACAGTTTAAGGCGATGCTCTCCCGAAGACTCCTGACCCTGGGTGTTGGTGATTAAAGCCAGCCGGTATGCAACTGCCAGTTGCTCTATAACCGCCTTGGTCTCTGGGAAAAGGCTGGTTTTGGAATTAACCTTCTCCCAATAGTCATCTTCCTCCCCAGAAACGAGTGTTGCGTTCGGTTCCCGGTCGTAGTGCCGGTAGACCTCTTGCCAGAGAGACTTTCTGGAAAAGTTGGACTTTGAGTGGAAAAATTTCCGCAGCCGACGGTAATCCGCCAGAAAAGCCGGCCAGGATCCAAGCCCCAGGTCCTGGAAAATCCTGGTCTCAGCCTGCTTTTCAGCCAAGCGAAAACCCTGGGACGAATCGGCGAGGGTCTGACCAAAATCGAAGATAAGTGCTTTTATCATGGTCATATTTTCGACTGCCTGGCAGGGCTTTCCTCCACCAGGCAGTCAAGCTTTACGTTCAAGTTCTACATGCCACTTATTAATCTTTGCCCCACTTAGCAAAATAGTCTCCAAACAGGTCTTCATCGGTTGGGACGTACTCAGGGAACGGCTCGGACAGCCAGGTGTAGTTGAGGAAGTGCTTCCAGTTTACGTTCTCGCTGGTCATATTCCCGGCCCAACTTCCTCCACCCAGCGTGTCGGTGAAGGGATTGGCGTTGAACCAACTGCCACTATTAGCCATGGCATGGGGCATATTGCAATTGACTCTGCCGACATTAGCTTTGATGGCAAGTTCAACTTTGCGGTCATCACGTTCAGAGTGGATGGAAGCGGAGTGCCCTTCACCGGAGAAGCGGAGCATCGCCTTCATGCGTTCGACCATCTCGCTGAAATCATCCCATTTCCAGATTGTGAGCACGGGGGAAATCTTCTCGCCAGAGAAACGGTCTTCGGAGCCGGCTTTTTCGCCCAGAACCATCAGGAAGCGGGTGTTCTCTGGCACATCAAGCTTCGCCATCTCCGCAATGTGTAGCGCTGTCCGGGCAACGATCTTGCGGTTTAAGTTTTTTCCGTCGGGCCACATGAGCGTGCGCAATTTCTCGCGCTCCTCCGTGCTACACATATAACCGCCTTCGGCTTTAAGGCATTCGACCATTTCATCGAAGATGCTGGTTTCCAGAGCGACGGCGTTTTCTGACGAGCAAGAGGCAGAGTTATTGGCGATCTTCGATTTGACGATCTTGGCAGCCGTGGCCTTCAAATCAGCTGTTCCATCGATAATGGATATCACGTTCCCTGAACTGACGGTGTGAGACGGTTTACCGGCGGAGTAAACCACCTGTACCAACGCCGCACCACCCGTCGCTACGACGAAGTCGCACTTAGACATCAACTCGCGAGCCTTCAGGCGGCTGCTGTTTTGTAGACACAACATCAGATCTTCAGGCGCACCGATCTTGCGCAGCGCCTTGCGTCCATATTCGACCGTAAGCGCAGAGCTGCCTTGGGTGCTGGGGTGGGGTGAAACGACCATGGCGTTACGGGTTTTCAGGAGACTCAACCCAATGCAGCAGACCGTGGACTCAGGATTCGTAGAGGGAACCACGTTGGCGATCACACCCATAGGCTTGGCGTAGATTCTCAGTCCCCTCTCTTTGTCTTCCTCCACCAGACCACAGGTTTGCACGCCTTTCATATCCCACAGGGTACCTTTCGTTTTGCTCTGAATTTTGGCGACTTTGTCTTCATAAACGCCAATTCCAGATTCGTCTACCGCGAGACGAGCAAGTTCGCGGGCTACCTCTGGTTTTTGCCACTCCCAAGCAACCGCAGCGACCATATCGTCTACTTTTTCTTGGGGCCAGAATTCAACCTCTTCGAAAGCTTTCCTCGCCCGCTGGTACAGTTCATCGACTTCCTGAATTTCTTCGGGTGTTAATTCTTTGCTTTTCGACATTTCCTTCGCCCGCTCCTTTATGTTTTTTCACTGGGGTCTTCTACTTCTTCGACGATGGCAAACCCGCTGCCGTGGAGTTTTTTCCTTTCTTCGAAAGCCTGCTTCCACGCCTCGAGGTCATAGGTTTGTGCGGTTTTAGTAATTTTGTCCCTATCTTCCAACGGGGGAACAGGCCGGTCTTCCGGGCCATCGTAGAATTCCTTGGGGGTTAGTTCCTGGCCCAGAGCCGTCATGCTTTCCCGTTCGACCTCTTCGATATAGTGAGCACCTGCTCCAAATGAGCGCGTAATGGCAAGGATGGCCCAGGTTGTTTCGGGCGTGAAGCCCAAGTCCATCATCGTGGCCCCGATCGCGCCAAGCATATCCAGGCTTACAGGGCTATCGCTGATCTGCTGGGTTGCTTTGATAATTTCTTTAGTGAAAGCAATATACTCACCCGACACGCCGAGTTTCTCGGCTCGCGCAAACATGCGTTCGGCAGCCGGGTCTTTGAGCATCAGATCCGAAACCCCCAGCGCCGGATCCCCTAAATGCTCCAGGGCAAGTTCCATAGCGACTTCTTCCATCGGCCTTCTTTCTTGCTCCATTACGTCCAGAGCATCGATCAGCATATTCCCAAACGCTGAGTACGCGCCGTACGCGTGGCCAAAGGCAAGGATGGAAGCGCCGCACGCCTGGGTAAGGAAGGTCTTCGAGCGGGCGACGATTCGGGACAACATAGCTGGAATTGAGAGGCCGTCTTCTAAAGCCAGGATCATGACATAGTTCAACATCTTTTCTTCTTCGATCAACGGAATCCTGGATTGGAAGTCAATGAACAGTAAATCCACAAGCCCGTAGCCCGCTTCCATCAACTCGGTTGTGTCGTATCCTCGGGCCACGATGCGGTGCATATTTTTATAGGCTATCTCCGAAACCCATCGGAAGGGTGGGCGGGTTGTGTCCTCCGGCATTGTGCCGTATGGTCTTTTCGAATAATCAAAGGGCAATCGGGGATCTCCTAAATTGCCAATCACTTTTTTCTTTAGATCACCCATTTTTTATATTCTCCTGATTCTTTTTGTTTTTTAGCATATTCCTGGCGTTCTTCTTGGCTGGGAACTTCCCGATCATCGGGACCGATGTACTTAATCATCGAGAGATCTAACATTTGCACCATCGGTTCGTTTCTGGATGCAGCCCAGGCGCGTCCCTTTTTCATATTGTAAAGGGCATGGGCTGCACAACTGTAGCCGCGGCTGACGCTCCCGATGCACCAGCCTGCGTTGGGTGAAAAGCCGATTTCCATGAGCGCTGTGTTAGCCGCTCCGACAACGTTTACACCTACGTAGCGGCGTCCTTCCCTGGCGCGGCGTTCATGGAAGTGTTTTTCGACAGACCGCTGGAGTTTTAGGTAGACACCGTCAATTTCCAATTCTTCCTGTTTTAGGTGAGTCGGTTCGGCCCGTGGGTCGCCATCGCGGTGCTGAGGCTGGCCCATCCCCATGACTTTCTCCCCAGCGTCCATGTAATCATCCACCAGGGTTTTACCCATCTCTTCAGGTTTCTTTCCTTCTTCCCATCCTTTCTCCAAATATTTGTTCATCATGTACCCATGGGCAGCCCCAGGGCCATGGACGCCCCCGAACGTCATGATGGAGGCTGCTACTGCAACGGGCAAATTGGGTCTGCCCGCGATCACAGAAATAGCCGAGGCCGCCGACGGCGACATGGAGTGCTCCATGAATTCGCCCATCTCGTACTTCAGCATCTTTTCTTCTGGGGGAGAAGGGATTCTCCCTTGAAACAGAATGAACATCGCATCGTAGAAAGAATAGCCCTCCTCGGCCAGATCGCTCAAATTGTAGCCTCTCAAGACGGTCTTTTCTTCTGTTTTGTAGGCGATGGCTGTTTTTCTTTTGAACAGTGGATCTCTATCCATAATCAATGATCTCCTTTTTAGATTTTGAGCGGTGATTTTAGTTTCTTCTTAGCTGCTGGCAGTGAGTAGGCTCACAATACTACCTCCATCATCTCTAAAGTCTCCCGGATAGCTGCTAAAAGTGCGCGAATATCAGCCGGAAAAATGTGCCCGATGCTACCGATGCGGAAACAATCGGCTTCGCTGACTTTACCCGGGTAGATGACGTAGTCCTTCTCGTTCAACGCCTGATAGAACTCTTCGAAGTTGAAGTTGGGGTGATCGGGGTAAGGAAACGAGGTAATGATATAACCTTGGTCCTCGGGTCTGATGTACTCTTCGAAACCCATGGCGCGCATACCGGCAATCAGCGTTTCATAATTGCCCCGGTAGCGAGCGGCGCGGCCATCGACGCCACCCTCAGTTTCTAGTTCGAGTAATGCTTGGTGAAAGGCGAGCAGCGCATGGGTGGGCGGCGTAAATCTGAATTGACCATTGGCTTCCAGCCCTTTCCATTGAGCAAGCAAGTTCAGGTTCAAGCTGCGGGCATAGCCTTCAGTGGCAAGCAGTGTCTCTTGTTTTGCCAAGATAATGGAGAAGCCCGGCACACCTTCGATACATTTATTTGCCGAAGAAACCATGTAATCGACCTCACACTTGGCCAGGTTGAATGGGATCGCGCCAAAGCTGCTCATGGCATCCACGAAATATATTTTTCCAAACTGGTTGACGAGAGATCCAATCTCTTCGATGGGATTAATGATGCCGGTCGTGGTTTCGCAGTGCACCGCCACGACATGGGTGATCAAATTATCCGCGGTTAGCGTGGACTCGATCTCTGCTAAATCAGGTGTACTGTTCTCTGCGTAAACCAAAGTTACTACATCAATATTAAGCGTCTCGGCAATCAACGTGATCCGCCGTCCGTAGGCCCCGTTGACGATGACCAACAACTTCCCATCGGGGGGCACCATAGACGAAACCACGGCCTCAAGGCCCGAAGTGCCACTACCTTGCATGATGATGGCTTCATAATCTCCTTTATGAACCTGGCCTATCTCCAGCAATCGATTACGAATATCTTTTATCAATTCAATGAACGTAGAATCTCGCGAACCCAGATCGCGTAACATGGCCTGCTTGACCGTTCGGCTGGTCGTCAGCGGGCCGGGTGTGAATAATATTTTATCTTTCCAGTTGGGGATTGCGGGATTGGGATCCATGTTTCTCCCTGATTTAGGGATTTCTACTACTCTAATGGAGCTATCTCGGTATTAAAGCGGAAGCGATCACCTCGATAGAGATCGTGTCCATACTCAAAAGGGGAGTCGTTATTGTCAGATGCCACTCGCCGTTCTAGCATCAGAGGGGCGCCAGATTCAATGCCTAATAACTCAGCCTCATAATCCGTCGCCGAAACTGCTTCCAGGCTTTGTTGGGAATGGTGCGGGACAACATCGTACTCGGTTTCCAGAATCTCATAAATCGAACGCTTCTCCAAGTCGAACGCCTCTAAATTTGAAAAACGATAAACCGGCATTGAGCATGCTTCTAACAGTACTGGTTCACGGTTGATGAGGCGTAATCGTTGGAAATAGTATATTGGCGCAGAAATAAGTATTTTTAAACTGTTGGCTACCGATACTTCAGCTAGCCGCCGCTCAAAAACAATAAGCTGAGCGCTTGCCTCGTAGCCGCGACTGCGCATACTTTCTGTAAATGGAGCTAACTTGTCCGCCTGTCGGTCGATCTTGGGTTTCGCCACGTAAGTTCCATCCCCAGGACGGCGAACAAGCAGGCCTTTATTATCAAGCACACGTAAAGCTGCCCTAAGCGTCATACGACTGACGTTCAGTGTTTTACTCAACTCTCGCTCGGAGGGCAAACGTTCTTCAGGTGCTAGATCGCCTGTTGTAATCCTCTCAAGCAAACTCTCGGCAATTTGGATGTAGATGGGAACTGCTATTTTTATATGAGCGTTGTTGTTTATAGTTGTTGGACTCATTTGTAATCTTGTCCGAAATTCTGATGTTTTTCGTACGCTAACGGTTAAATGGTATAGACCATTACCGACATCAAAAAGATAGCATAGAGAAATTAGACTGTCAAGGATGAGATCGTAGGTGAGATCGTAGGTTTGGATTTGTAATTATGTAAAGCTTAGATGGGCGTGTATCTGGATGGAGATAAAAGGAGCGCGGTTCATCGTACTTGAAATTACCATGGTCATTAAAAACGGTTCTCCTCCAAATTGTGTGAGGGACTCAGTGGATTTGCACTACCCAGCACTACTACATTCATAAATCGGAGGGGACGACCCATGTGTCAACCCGACGCCCTCATGCAACCTGTTATCCCCAACCTCCCGCAGGTTCCAAACCTGCGGGAGGTTTAACGCGCGTACCTCATAGCGCAAACTGCGCCTGCGTCCGGAAGCAGAGCTTCCGCATCCACATAGTGCAGAAGGGATGTAGGCAGACCCTGGTTAGATCAACAATAGGATATTGAGGTTCCAGTCGGAGTATGACGTGGTCTAAATGGGTTCCAACAAACACTAGATCCTACAACGAAGGCAAACAAAATTATGTCACCTTTCCACAGTAAACGGAGGAGAACTTTAAAAACAAACGAGAGGTCGTGAGCGACCTCTCGTTTGGTCAATGACGTGATGTTTAGAAAATACCCAGTAAATTATCGAGACTCCAGACGGCGCCCGAGGCTAATACAATAAGGATCACCTCAGCGGCGATCATCATAAAGTTCTGACCCTGCTCGCACTGATATGCCGGATTGACGGATCTATCCTTGGGTTTGACGCCTGCAAGCGCAAGGTAGTTAAGGTTCATGAAGATGCCGACGAGCGCCGAAATTGGCGTCAGGAATCCGAGCGTTAGCCCAATCCCCGTTGCCGCCTCGCCGGCAATGACGAGGTAGGGAAACCAGCTGCGGTTCTTACCGACCATTGATTTGATCACAGAAGCGAAAGCCGGCACAGGATGGTTATCCGCCAGGGAAATCGTCCAGTCGACCATGCCCCCCTCAATGAATTTGCGCAGCGGCTTGTGCAGCACACTCTTGATCCACCATAAACCGACGGCAATGCGTAAGATCGCTAGCCAATGACTGGCACTGAGAAAACCGAAAATATCTTGCATGACTCCTCCGTTTTTGTGTCCGGTGATTATTGCTCGGTCTCTATCCGCTGACCAACCCATTCAGGCTGATTATTTTGAGCGGCAGGGAGTGCGAAGTGAACGACAATCTACACTTATAGATGGGGCTGTCTATCCGTTTTCTTACGTCGCCGCCTGAGGTAAATTGCAGGCTGTTTTATTTTATATTTAGCGTTTATCGCACTGCGTGAATGGAAGTTCCCCTCCTCGTGAGGCGAGCGTGCGAACATCGGATAGTAATGTCAGATCACAGAAACCGGTGTCAATATCAGTGAGAATACGATTACCGGTCGATCAGAAACTCGAGTATACTTTTCCCTGTTATAACAATTCAGAATACAAACTGTCAAAATGATGGGTTGCTTCGAGAATAATAGGATTAAATAGTGGATCGTACCAACGAGCAGTGGATTTCCGATCTGCGTTCATCGGGGAATGCACAAGATGCAGCCCTTGAGGATTTGCGCGTCAAGATTCGGAAGGGATTGCCGTATTCACTCTCAAAATGGCTTACTCCATCAGACCCGAATTTCGACTCGCTCGCCGACGAAGTTGTTCAGGAGACCCTGCTGCGAGTGTTAGATCACCTCGAGTCTTTCGAAGGCCGCAGCAAATTCACGACCTGGGCACACAAGATCGCGGTTCGAATCGCGCTCACAGAGTTAAGGCGCAAACGCTGGGAAGATGTGTCTCTCGATGAATTGGTCCAAGGCGAGGAAGGAGTATCGGGTTTTGACCGCATCGCTGCAATGACTCCCAACCCAGACCTCTCCGCCGAGCAAGTTGATATCATGGGGCGAATCCAACAAGTTATCAAGGATGATCTATCTGAGAAGCAGAGAACAGCACTACTCGCTATCGGTGTACACGGAATGCCGATTGAAGAAGTTGCACGCAGGATGAATATGAAGCGCAATGCGCTATACAAACTGTTGCACGATGCCCGTCTGCGATTAAAGAAGAGTTTGGCAACCGAGGGATTTACCACGGAGGAGATCCTTGCCGCGTTTGAGCAAGGGTAAGAAATCACCTCACTGCGCTGTCAAAGGGAAAGATAGAATTTTGATGAAGGACACTGGAAGTATGCTCAAGAAATTACTCGGGATGGTCGAGAAGACCCATGAGCAGGAGATGGACTGCGCAGAGGTCTTCGAGGTGCTGGACATCTACGCTGAGGCGGTGGTCCGCGGCGAAGATACGTCCGCGATGCTCCCTAAGGTCAAGCACCATATCGAGATGTGCCGCGATTGCTTCGAGGAATACGAAGCGCTTGTGCGCATCCTTGAAAGCCCAGATCTGTAATCAATCGATTTTCTGAGACCCGAACAATCAAGCCCGGTGCTTACGCACTGGGCTTTTTCGTTCGCATCGATCGTTCATAACAACCGAGGAGCTTAATTTCAGTTACACATACACTCCTTCTCCCCACAGCTCCACTCCCCAAGAAGTTCGAAGCTACAAACAGAAAAGTAAGAGGGAACGGTGGCATGGTGTCTACGAGGATGAACCTCATTTGCAGTTTCAGCGCCAAGGAGCTTGGGATGGTGTTATGTCTGGGCTAGCTTTCATTTTTTTCGGAGTTGTTACCGTAATGGGTTTTATCTGGGTGCGCACAAGTGGCTCGCTCGGGCTCGTCCGGGATCCAGTTCGAATAACTGTCCGGATTGACGAAGAGCCGGCTGTTCGACGGATCCCCGTCGAAATCCGCACGAATTCCTACTGGCGCTAATCGGTAGAGTTGCTCTTTCCCATAGCGTTGATACGAGAAAGGAGTCATATGGTCATTACAGTTCCGTCTCATATTCCAATTCAAGATCAGAAATGTCCAATTGTTCAAAGGAGGCTCAAATGCAGAAGTTAATCGGAAAAATGGCGCGCATGTACCCGTTGTTCATCCTGATGGGGTTCATGATCGTGGTTACCGCCTTTGTCGTAGGTTATCTGAACTCACAGACGGCGGCAGCGTATTTCGCGGAATCCAAGGTGGTTCGCGAGACGACGTTGATGGCGCAGCGAGCGACGATCGAAAGTGTCGGGCTATGGCTGCCTTACTTCAAGTTCCTCGGCATCGGTTTCATCCTGAGCGGTATCGTAATGGCCTTGCGGGTCATCATCGATGCGCTTAAGGGCGCCGGCAACCAGGTGCTCGCTAATCTTCCTGAAGATAAGCGACCTGGATTACCCGCGACGCCTTGGTACGCCCTGGGGATGCCACTCGTGATGATGCTTGGCTTGGCCATCTTCATCACCGCTTTGGTAGTGAGCATCGACCTGGCCGGGATCGCACAAGGACTTTTCGCCAATCCGCTACCGGTGATCGACGCGGCCGGAGCAGGTTCTGCGTTGCTCGTTCAGGTTCAAGCTATCCATTCAACACTGGCGTGGCTGATACCGCTTAAGTTCTTCGCTATTGCTACAAAATTCCTCGCTATCGCCATGGGCTTGAGTACGATCATCTACATCTTAAGCAACCAGACCAAAATGATAGACGAAGGTATCCAGCTAGCACGTTCTTTAAAGCAGGGGCAGGGCAACGCCCATGTTGAAAAAAAGCGTGAGCGGGTACCGGCGTAGATAACGGCTTGATTGTTTCCGATATAAAGGAGTAAAACGATGGTTACTATTAATGAACCAAAAGGCGCTTGGCAGTTGAAAGTGTACCCACTCTTCACCTTGCTGGGCTGGGTGTTAATCACAGTCTCGATCATCATCGGCTTGTTCGTACTGTCTTCCAGCGCAGCCAGCTATTGGGGTGAGAGCGCGAAGGCAGTCCGTGATGCAGCCGAGGCAGGCTCTGCTCTACTGGGGCAGCTGAATGTCCTCGCCGTCACGCCCCGTTGGCTGGAACCTCTGACATTCCTGGGCGTGGCTGCTTTCATGGTCGGAATTGCGCTTGAGTTTTCGTCCATACCTGCTTTGCTCAACAACCGCGGACACGTCATGGGCCTGTGTTTCCCCTTGATCGTGAAGCAGAGCGGCGAGTAAGCAGCAAGCACATAAAGGAGAAATTATTATGACAAAGGTAAAACTTCCTGAAGAAAAAGCACGCTTTCCCTTCAATATGATCGAGAGCATGATGCCGATGTATCCGATGATCGCCGTGATGGGCTGGATGTTCGTGGGGATCGCATTTCTGGTCGGGTTGTTCGCCCTGGCGCCTGCGCAGTCCGCGTTTTTCTCGGACGCCAAAGCTTTACGCGAGGCGGCAGGAGCGGGCTCACTCTTTGTGAACGCGAACGTCACCTCCCATGTCATCGAAGCCTGGCTGCCGCAGTTTAAGTTCTTGGGGCTCGGCTTGGGCTTGATGGCGATCACGATGGCACTTGGAATCATCGCCAAGAAACTTCGCCACATGGGAATGACGATCACAGGGCATATGTCCTCTGACTATCGACCACCCATGCCCCCTATTCCGGGGAGCGTGCGCTGGTTCCAGCTCAGCACGATGATGGGCTTGATGGTTCTTCTTGCGGTCCTGGTCGTCGGCATTGTTCTAGCCACAGGTGTCGTTCCTGCCTACTGGAATAATTCGATTGCCAATGTATTGAATCAGGCTCAACCTGGATCTGCGCTGTTGGCGCAGCTTGGTGTGGTCAAGTCGTTCCACTTCTGGTTGAACCCGCTCCGAATGGTGGGTATGTCCTTCCTGTTTACCGCCATCACGATCGCTCTGACCGTGATCATTGGAACGTTACGACAACAGGCGAAACTACTGGTTGGTTTCTTCTATCAAGCCAGTAACTAAGCGAGAAAAAGAAGGTAAGAATTCCGCCAATCACACCGTCAAAGGTTCAAGAGTGGCGAAACATTCCCCCTCTTCTTCTCCTCCTATCAAAGCCCCGGGCAACCCCCGGGGTTTTGGGTTAAGTGGGTCATAGAGGCACAGATTATGAGGAGGAGTGGGGAGCATGTGGGGGAACGGATGAAGTTGATACTTCACAACGGTTCTCCGGGATTTTCCGCCTTTTGGATTTCGTAATCTCACCCCAGCATACTCAAGTAAGATTTCGAAGCGTGCCCATATCTAATGGAGGATGGTCGACCGGACCAGATTGAAATTAAAGAAACCCTTGGTTCTTTGAACAGGCATTCAGGAGCTAAGTTACAAAAAATAAAGGAGTTCAATCGATGGAGACAAAACCAATTCACATCACTGATGCCGAGTTCGAGGAGAAGGTTCTTAACGCGGCTCTGCCGGTTCTGGTAGATTTCTGGGCACCCTGGTGCGGACCATGCCGCATGATCGCTCCGCTCCTGGATAATATCGCCGAGGATTATGCAGGCAGGGTTCTTGTGGTGAAACTCAACACCGATGAAAACCCCGAAAAGGCGATGCATTATGGGGTTCAGGGCATACCGACTCTGCTCGTATTCTCGGGTGGTGAGCTCATCCGCGAGCACGTCGGCGTGGTGCCGGAGCCGCATCTTCGCGAGCTTGTTGACGCGGTGCTTGAAATCACCGGAGAAGCAATCCCCAGCTAAAAGTGTAAGAATTAAACCCCTTCTCTCGTGCATGGCCGAAAAGGTTCGGTATGGGGGAAGGGTTTTTTGTTTATATTAACGAAAACTGCTAGGGCTCATCCCATCGAATGCGCTTAGAATCTAAGAACAGGAAGATCTGGATCCGGAATCGAGTTGTTTTTCCCTCAGCTCAGATCGGTTCGAGGTTCTCTTCAACCCAGGCGTTATACCTCCGGGTAATTTCCAGTGTGTAAGGTCCTGGTATTCCCTCCCCGATTACAATGCCGTCTATTTTCACGATGGGGACAACACCTCGGCTGCTGCTGGATAAGAATGCCTCCTGCATAGACGGGAGGTCTTTGATAGTGGCAGGGAGAAGATGTTGGGGCAGCAGGTCATGCGTGACATCCAGGATGATTTTACGTGTGATCCCAAAGAGTACATGATCACCCGCGGTCCACAGTTCCTCATCTTTTATGGCGTAAAAGTTGCTGCTAAAACCTTCGAGTAGCTCGCCCTTCGAATTACAAACGATCCCCTCATAGACATGTTCTGGGAGCGATTTGCTCGCCTCCGCCCTTAGGCTTAACCAGGTATTAGATTTTGCGCGGGGGTTTGGGCGGGTGATGCAGTGTGTGGCGACTTCAGCTCCATTCGATAAAATCTCGGATGGGACCTCATTCAATGGTTCAGCAGAGAGAAGGATTTGATTCGGGTTATCTCGGGAGATGGTTATGCGGAAGCGCGCATTTTCATAACCGCCGGCTGCCAGGGTATCTCGCAACGCCCTACGCAGACTCGCACGATCCAATTGTAACTGGATTGATTCCAACTCTGCGGACTCCTCAAGTCGATCTAAATGTGCATCCAGCATCACGGTATTCGTGGCGTAATGTGTTCGCGCGACGGTATAGATTCCGGCAGGTTCAAGCCGGTTAAGCTCATCGAGCGAGTGGGCTTTATAAGGCGCATCGATCAGGTGTTGATCTTCAAGTAAAAGCTTGGTTGTTATGATCATAGGCGGAGAATGGTTCCTCGGACGTGGCTCTGTGTATTTATCGAAACTGTAATTTCCGAAGGGATTACGGGTCCTCTCTATCCCCTCGCGGAAACGAGAATGAACCCTATTTTATCTGTTAATGGTCGCAATCAAAGAGGATTTGTCGTCTTCGTATCACGATTTATCGGCTTGTGTCGTTTTGCGCGTGGCATGATGCGCCGCGGCGCGCTCAAGTGTGATTCGGGCTGCAGAGATCGTCTGAAGGTGTGAGAAGACGAGAATATGTTCGTCTGACGCCTATTTCTAGCCCTTTATGCTTGAATCGGCTTCAGAAAAGTTGCCATGATCAGCTCGAAGGTTAGTGATAAGATACATAATCCCGGTCTTCAGCCTGGTCGTGTGCAGCTATAAAACGACGCATATCGATCTGTTCCACTGACGGATCATCACTGCGTGTTCCATGCGTCAACAGCCGATCGGTATGTGTGCGATTTCATGCTTGGAAAGTGCTGAGAGCGGGAACTTCGCAACAATAACGGGAAGGGCAACGAAAGCATGCGGGAACCGGGTCTCATCCTGGCGTTCTATACCGAAGAGGAAGCGGCATCCCTGGCTTACCGGGCTCTTAGGAAGCGCGGAGTCCGGCGAGTCGCGCTGCTTAAAAAATCCGCTGACGGTGGGGTATCCATCAACAAGGCGACGGCTTTCTATGGATGGATCGGTGGAATTCTAGGTGGGCTGCTTTTTGGCTTGCTGACTTTCCTGCTCGCCTGGCGCTCGGGGGGGCTTCGACTTGGTGTTGGTCCGCTCTGGGGTAGTGCGATCCCTGCATTATTGGGGTTTGCGATCGGCGTAGTGCTAGGGCTCTTTCTTGTACGTATGTTGGATTTTGGGATAAAGCGCGACCTGACCGCTCGCTACGCGCGCTGGATCCTGGAAGACGAATTCCTCATTCTGTTGCAGCAGGATATTGGATCGCTCAGCTGGTTGATCCCAGTGCTGCGTGAATATGGGGAGGTCCAGCCGACCATCTTTGCCCTCCATCCTGAACGCAGGTATCCATCCGCAGCTGAGCGATTTGAGTTGGTCCCGCTTCCCGCTCCGCAGATTCAACACCACGCGGTCAAGCTGGCGCAAGAACATAACATCGCCCTAGGTGGTCGGGGTGATATCTCATGTCTGCGCCGGATGGAAGAAGCCCGACAGGCCATACGATCGGTCCGACGAGATTTGGCCGAAGCGGAGAGGCTCGAACAGACCATCTCCCCTTCCGCTGAGTGGATACTGGACAATGAATATCTGATCCAGAGCCACATTCGCGATGTTCAGATTAATCTACCGAAGAAGTTCTTTTTCGAGCTCCCCGTATTGGTGAGTGAACAATACAAAGGTCGCCCGCGCGTGTACAGCCTGGCGAAAGAACTCGTGATGCACACCGATGCACGTCTGGATCGCCAGAATATCGATGAATTCCTTTCTGCGTATCAGTCCGTTTCAAACCTCACAATCGGTGAACTCTGGGCGGTTCCGATGATGCTCCGCATCACGCTGGTCGAGTCGATTGAGCATATGGCCATCCGGATGATGGCGGAGTTGCGGGAGCGGGAGCAGGCAGATTTCTGGGCGAATCGATTACTTACGACGGCTAGGCGGGATCCGGATCAGATATTCGCCGTGCTAGCTGAGCTCACCGAGGATCAACCGAATCCGAGCGCATATTTCGGCTCACAGATTATGGGCCATCTCTATGATGAAGATGCTGCCCTGGTCCCAATGCAGAGCTGGCTGGAACGAACACTACGTGGCCCGGTCGGCGAGATTAACCTGCGCGAGCAGGGGCGTCAGGCTGCGGAGCAGGTGTCGATCGGCAATGCGATTACGAGTCTGCGGCAGTTAGCTTTGCTCGATTGGCGTGAAGTCTTCGAGCGCCACAGTGCGGTGGACAAGATATTAAAGCGCGATCCGGCACGCGTGTACCTCGATATGGATTTTGAGACGCGCAATCGGTACAGACAGGCGGTGGAAGAAATCTCTCACCGGGGTGAGGCGTCGGAGGAGACCGTTGCGCAAGCGGCGGTCGACCTCGCGGCGACATATGCTTCTCATCCTGGGGGGCGTTCGCGCGAAAGCCATATAGGCTTATATCTCATCGGCGCCAAGCGAAGTGAACTCGTGAAGGTCGTGGAATGCAGCGAACCTCCTCGTTTCCGGCTTCTTCAGTGGGTTCGCCGCCATCCCTCCGGGATCTATCTCACATCGATCGGGTTGGTCAGCGGGCTTTTCGCAACACTCGGCATCATGATCGGCGCTCAGGGGATGTCGCCTCTCCTCCAATTCTCCCTGGGGGTCTTGCTGCTGGGTCCATCGAGCCAGCTCGCGGTTCAGGTCGTGAATTACCTGCTCACGCGTCTCCTGCCGCCGAACACGCTTCCGAAGATGGACTTCCGACGTAGCGGCATCCCCGATGCGTTCAGAACGTTGGTCGTAATTCCGATCCTGCTGCTCGATGAGGAGACTCTTCAGGATGATCTGGAGAAGCTCGAAATCCGCTACTTGGCCAATCCGGAAGCCAATCTCATCTTCAGTCTTTTCACGGATTACAACGATGCACTTGAGTCTCATCGAGCAGGCGATGAAACTATGCTCCGGAGGGCGATCGAGGGCATAAAAGACCTCAATCGACAGCACGGCTCTAATCGCTTCTACCTTTTCCATCGCGAGCGCACGTGGACAGAATCTGAGCAAAAGTATATAGGTTGGGAGCGGAAGCGCGGCAAACTTGAGGAGTTGAACCGGCTGATCTCTGGTGGTGCGGATGCCGGGGAAGTTGAAATCGTGCGCGTGGGCGACCCGCACCGCATTGCGGATGTGCGCTTCGTGATCACCCTGGACAGCGACACACAGCTGCCGCGTGACATCGCACGGCGGATGATTGAGACATTGGCACATCCTCTCAACACCGCGGTTCTAACCCCACAGGGTGAGGTAGCGGATGGAACCTACACCATCATTCAACCCAGGGTGAGCACATCGTTGCCCAGCGCGACCCAGACGCCCTTCAGCCGACTCTTCACCGACCCTGTCGGCATAGACCCGTACACAAAGGCAGTGTCGGATGCCTATATGGATCTGGCTGGCGAGGGCTCATATCATGGGAAAGGGATCTACGATCCGCGCGTCTTCGACAAGGTGCTGCGCGGCCGCTTCCCTGAGCAAAGACTTCTCAGCCACGATTTGATCGAGGGCGCGTATGTAGGTGTGGGTTTGGCGAGTGATCTCGAGCTATATGATGATTTCCCGCCGGACTATTTGACCTTCACGCGCCGGCAGCACCGCTGGATTCGAGGCGATTGGCAGATCGCCGATTGGATACTGCCCCGTGTGCCCTCGGCCGAGGGAGGCCGGGTTCCCAACCCGCTTTCCTCCCTGAACCGATGGAAGATCTTCGACAACTTACGGCGCAGCATGGTCCCTGTGTTCAGCGTGGCGCTGCTGGCTCATTCATGGTTGATCTCGCCCGTGATGGGCAGCACTTCAACGATCTTGGTGGGTGCTGTGCTCCTGTTTCAACCGCTGGCACAGCCGCTGACTTGGGCGACGAGTCGCTGGGGTTTGCGGTCGTTTTCACCGAGGCAGATAGCTCATGATATCTGGCGCTCCATCGTTGAGGCCGCACTCTTACCTCACCAGGCCGGTCTGACGCTGGATGCGGTCGTCCGGGTTCTGTATCGACGATTCGTCACACATCGCGGGTTGCTGCAGTGGACGACGGTGCAGATGACTCAATGGCGCTCCACCAGCCAACTACCTCTATTCCTGATCCACATGGGTTCAATCAGCCTATTCGCATTGGGGGTGGGTTTAACGCTCTTTATGCTTTCGCCAGACAGTCTACCTGTAGCCAGCCCATTTCTTCTCCTGTGGTTCCTCACGCCGGTCATCGGCTGGGGAGTGAATGCCAAGCCTGCTACTCGCTCTCAAATACAGGCATTGGCCGAGAGTGATCTACGGATGCTACGCCGCATAGCGCGCCGTACTTGGCGCTATTTCGAGGATTTCGTAGGGGAGGAGACATCCTGGCTGCCGCCTGATAATTACCAGGTCTCGCATCAAGACCAGCTCGCGATGCGAACAAGCCCAACCAACATAGGCCTGTGGTTGTTAAGTGCAATAAGTGCGCATGATTTTGGATATCTCACGACCGATCAGGTGATCGATCGCCTTGGTAACACCCTCGCCACGCTGGGTAGACTTGAAAGGTATGAGGGCCATCTCCTGAATTGGTACGATTTGAAGACGCTCGCTCCGCTGGAACCCAGATACGTTTCTGCGGTTGACAGCGGAAATCTCCTGACATGTCTATGGACTCTGGATCAAGGGTTAACGGAGTTGTTAGATCGTCCGCTCCTCAACACCGAATTTACCGATGGTCTTCAGGATACGGTTGAGGTCCTAGTGCACGAACTGAAAACGGAGCTACCCGACAGCAAGTTTCCGGAGCTGGAGCGGATGATGGCTCTGCTGCATAGAGCCCCAACGCGTTTGGTGGATCGCATACACATAGTGCGCGACATGCTTTCCGCTGCGCTGAAACTCGCCGATCACTTGCGCGAAAATGCCGGGCTTGAGACCGGTGCAGCCTATTGGGCACGGCAGGTCGAGAGGATGTGCTCAGCGCGCATCGATCTGATCGATCGATACCTCCAATGGGTGGAGATTATCGATGAGCAGCAGGAGTGGATTGAGTCGCTGGGGGGCGATGGCAGGAAGGAGATTCCCTCCGCTTTACAAGAAGCCCCCTCTCTTAGAGCGCTCGCCTCTGGCGATTCCGACGTCGAGCGGGCCATCGCTTTTCTAACCCGATCTCGGGAAGAACGTCCGCAGGATTTTGAAGGATGGCTTAAACGGCTGGATGAGTCAATTTCGGATGCGAAGCGGTTAGCGGGTGAAGTGTGTGCGCAGGCGGAGGCGATCGGCGAGCAGACCCGCAAGCTTTCACGCGAGATCAACATGCGTTTCCTCTACGATCCGGAGCGTAGACTCTTCTCGATTGGGTTTAACATCGCCCAGGGCAGGCTGGATAGCTCGTTCTACGATTTATTGGCGAGCGAAGCCCGCCTGGGCAGTTTCGTCGCCATCGCCCGCGGCGATGTCCCCAATGAACACTGGCTCTCGATGCATCGGCCCTATGGCACGATCGGCGGCAGGATGGCGCTTCTAAGCTGGACAGGTACGATGTTTGAGTACCTGATGCCGCTGCTCTTCCAACGCACCTTCTCTAATTCTTTGCTCGACTCAGCGGCGAAGGAAGCCGTGAGGGTACAGATTGAATATGGTAGGAAACGAAAGGTGCCGTGGGGAATCTCAGAATCGGCTTATGGAGATCTGGACCTGAACAAAACCTATCAATATCGGGCTTTCGGCGTCCCCGGGTTAGGTCTGAAACGTGGCTTGGAGGAGGATCTCGTCATTGCACCCTATGCCACGCTGTTGGCGGTGGGTATCTCGCCTGAAGAAGCCGCCTCGAACCTGCGCCGACTCGATGCGGACGGTTTGATGTCTGACTATGGCTACTACGAATCGATAGACTTCAGCCGCCTACGTGTACGGGAAGGTGATCGTGGAGTGATCATCCGGGCATATATGGCCCATCATCAGGGGATGAGCTTCCTCGCTCTGACTAACCTGCTCCATGAAGGGTCGATTCAACGCTGGTTTCATGCTGATCCACGCGTACGAGCGGCGGAGCCTTTGCTGTATGAGCGCATCCCTGTTTCGCCGCCGATGCATCACATCTCTACACGTGAAGGACCGCCGTCGCGAGTATCTGTATCCGAGATCGCACCTTCGGTCAGTAAATTCAATACGCCTCATACAGCAATGCCGAAAGTGGAGCTGCTCTCCAACGGTAAATACGCCTTGATGGTGACGAACGCGGGTGGTGGCTATAGCCGATGGGGCGATTTCGACCTTACGCGCTGGCGGGCGGATACGACGCGCGATTCTTGGGGTACATATTGCTACTTTAAGGACTTGAATAGCAACAAGGTTTGGTCAAACACTTACCATCCGGTGGACGAAGACTCCGAATCGTATCAAGTGCGCTTTTCCGTAGATCGGGCGGTATTTAGCCGTTCGGATAACGGGATCGAGACCGAGACGGAGATCGTAGTCTCTCCGGAGGATGATGTTGAGATACGGCGTGTTACGCTTATCAACCGCACGGCCCGCACGCACCAAATCGAGGTCACAAGCTATGTCGAACTCGCCATGGCTCCGCACGCCGCCGATCGCCAGCACCCGGCATTCAACAAATTGTTCATCCAGACCGAAGCTGTCGCGGCTCAGCGCGCGCTGGTTGCATCGCGCAGAGCGCGCGATGACGATGATCCACCTATTTACGTCGCCCATCGTCTGACCTTCGAGCGCGATGACGAAGGGGGCATGCAGTATGAAACCGATCGGGAAATCTTCATTGGGCGGGGGCATTCCAAGATTCATCCACAGGCGATGGGACGCACTTTGACCAACAGCGCCGGTTACGTTTTGGATCCCATCCTGAGCCTGCGGCGGCGTGTGATATTGCGGCCGGGTCAACGTTCCCAGTTCTCACTGATCCTGGGAGCGGCGGAGTCGCGCGCGAGCGTTCTAGCGCTCATGGAGAAATACGGGGAACCCTCCGCTGTCTCACGGGCGATGGAATTAGCTTGGGTTTATGCTCAGCTTGAGTTGAGGCTGCTGCGGATCCACCCCGATGATGCCCGCCGTTTCCAGCGGGTGGCGGCGCACATGCTCTACCCCAATGCACAATTACGACCGCCGCTCGAACGCATTCAAGGCAACCAGAAGGGCCAATCTTCTCTATGGCCGTACGGCATCTCTGGTGATCTGCCCATCGCAGTTGTGAGTATCGGGGAAGTGCAGGACATCGGCCTTGTGCGCCAGATGCTCCAAGCGCATACCTACCTGCGTCAGCACGGCCTTATGGCCGATCTCGTCATCTTGAACGAGGAGTCGAGTTCATACGAGCAGCCGCTCAATGAGCAGATCGAGCGGTTGATCCAGGCCAATTCGATGTATACGGGCGTCGACCAACCTGGGGGCGTGTTCCTGCGCAGCGCCGACCAAATCCCCGAGGATGATTTGAAGCTCATCCTTGCCACGGCCCATATCTCCCTGGTTGCCGCTCGTGGTCCTCTGGCACAGCAATTAGGAGCGCCCTCTGAGAGTGTTGAACTTCCGGAGGAGATGCGCACGAAGCGAGTGACGGAGGAACCATCCGCGCGGCTTTCCTTTATGGAACTTCCTTACTTCAACGGCTTGGGTGGCTTCACGCAGGATGGTCATGAATATGTAATTTATCTAGGTCCGCAAACGCATACTCCCACGCCCTGGGTGAATGTCATCTCCAATCGCCATTTCGGCACGATGGTCAGCGAATCTGGCGTGGGTTTTACCTGGAAGGGCAACAGTCAGCGGAATCGTCTCACCCAATGGTCAAATGACCCCGTCTTGGATCCCGCTTCGGATGCGATCTACATTCGCGATGATGAGAGCGGCGTGTATTGGAATCCCACGGCGTTGCCGATACGGGAAAGACCGGCCTATCGGGCCAGGCACGGCGCTGGCTACAGCGTTTTCGAGCATAACAGCCATACGATCGAGCAGGAGTTAACAGTTTTCGTCCCTCAAGACGATGAGGGTGGGGAGCCTGTTCGCCTCCAGATTCTGAAGCTGCGAAACGATTCATCCAAGATCAGGAAATTGTCAATCTTCTTTTATGTTGAATGGACCCTGGGCGAGAATCGAGAGACATCTCAAATGCACGTTGTCACTCAATGGCAGGAGGACGATCAAGTGTTGCTCGCTCGCAACGGCTATCACTCAGACTTCCCTGAGCAAGTGGCTTTCGCAGCGATGAGCCTGGATGCGGTTTCCTACACAGCTGATCGGGCGGAATTCCTCGGACGTAATGGGACAATGGCGAAACCGGCAGGGTTGGCGCGCACGTCATTGGGGGGGCGTACAGGTGTAGGCTTGGATCCGTGCTCGGTGATTCAGGTTCAGATCGAGCTTGCTCCGGAGCAAGAGACGGAACTGGTTTGCATCCTTGGACAAGCGGACTCAGATGAGGAAGCTGTCCGAATCGTGCGCACATACCGAGAGAATTTGGCGGTTCATGCATCCTTGGAAAGCACCCGGAGTTGGTGGGATGAAATTCTAGGGACGATCCAGGTGGATTCGCCCGAGCTTTCAATGGATTTCTTACTTAACCGGTGGCTGCTGTATCAAAGCTTGAGCTGCAGAATCTGGGGTCGCTCTGCCTTCTACCAATCTGGGGGCGCGATTGGCTTTCGTGACCAGCTTCAGGACATGATGGCTTTCCTTTACACAATGCCGGGTATTGCCCGAGACCATCTTTTACTTGCTGCCAGCCGCCAGTTTCGGGAGGGGGATGTGCAGCACTGGTGGCACCCTCCGAGTGGCGCCGGCATCCGCTCCCGTATTTCGGATGATATGCTCTGGCTTCCCTATGTCACGGCGCAGTATGTCTGTGTCACGGGCGATGAAGCTATCCTTTCGGAGAAAATCCAATTCCTTGAAGCTAGGCAGCTCGAGGAAGGTGAGCATGAAGTCTTTCTCGTCCCCGATGTCACAGTGGAGCAGGCCAGCCTTTTTGAGCATTGCCGCCGAGCGCTTGAACGCGGACTAACGGAAGGGCCGCGCGGATTACCGCTCATCGGCACAGGGGATTGGAATGACGGGTTGAACCGGGTGGGGGTGGAGGGTAGAGGTGAGAGTGTCTGGCTGGCATGGTTCTTGGTTGATGTGCTGCAGCGGATGGCCGACCTCGCGGATCGCGTTGGTGAGGGAGACCTGAAGGCGCAATACATGGAACAGGCGCAGATCCTGGCCGAGCGCATCGAGCAGGAGGCCTGGGATGGGGAGTGGTA
Source organism: Anaerolineales bacterium (assembly GCA_034430795.1). Lineage (GTDB taxonomy): Bacteria > Chloroflexota > Anaerolineae > Anaerolineales > E44-bin32 > E44-bin32. The sequence goes on from DAOUDJ010000238.1 coordinate 72,795, forward strand.
CATCCGAGCGACTTTCGATGACGGAACCCCACTTGGATCATCTATGAATGAGGAAGCGCGCATAGATTCGCTGCCGCAATCTTGGGCGTTGTTGAGCGGAGCGGGGAACCGTGAAAGAGCGAGCATCGCTCTTGAATCAGCCTGGCGGCAGCTTGTGCGCGAGGAGGATAAACTCGTCCTGCTTTTCACGCCTCCTTTTGATAAATCGCGCCGGAATCCCGGGTACATCAAGGGATACCCTCCGGGCGTTCGAGAGAACGGTGGCCAGTATACGCACGGATCCCTTTGGTTCGCGATGGCGATGGCGCGCAAAGGAGATGGCGATCGGGCAGCGCGCCTGCTGCGCCTGATGAACCCGATCGAGCAAACCAAAGAGTCGGAAAATGTGTGGCGATACAGGGTTGAGCCATACGTCGTCACGGCGGACGTGTACCATCTGCAGGGGCGCGTTGGGCAAGGGGGATGGTCGTGGTACACAGGGTCGGCCGCCTGGATGTATCGCATCTGGCTTGAAGAGATCCTCGGATTCCGGCTTGAAGGGGAGCGTATCCACCTGGATCCGGTCATCCCCGGTTGGTGGGATGGGTTTACACTCACGTATCGTTATGGCGAGGCGGCTTACCGCATCGAGGTTCAGAACCCGGATCATGTCGAACGCGGCGTTCGCTCGCTTGAGATGGACGGCCGCCTCCTGGAAGACAACACCATCCCCCTCGAGAGTGATCCCGTGAAGCACAGGATCCGCCTCGTTTTGGGAGAGGATTCCCCTAAACGGTGAACGAGCCCGTTGAATTTTCGCGGTTCGCATCCTCTATTCGATGAGCCGATCAGCGGTTGGACTTTGAGTATGAGATTTCACCTTTTTTAAGCTGGCGCGGAAATTGAGCCGTGATATACTATTCGAACGGCTTGAATGGCGCTGGGGGATACCTTTGTATGCCTATTCTTTCAACCCGAACGGATGGAGGAATGGACACAGCGTCTGTCCTATATACTGCTTGTAACATATCTCAATCGATAAAACTTCTAATTGAAGCTATTGAGAAATATGGTTATTCTCTTTGGTCGTTGCGCGGCAATCCAGCAACGCTGCATTTTTCCCCAATGACAAGCGCATTGCGTGTGTCGATCTTCTCTCAACCGCACGGTCCCAAGCTTGAACCTCCGCTTGAGAGCATAGTTGGAACTGCTCACGTGGTTTCCATCTCCCCAATCCGAACCCGAATAACTTTTGTTTGCGATGATCTCATGGGAGAACTTCTAGATCAGAAAAACAGGCCACATCTTTTTGATTTCTTTGAGTTCTTTGCCAATTTCGCTGAACTGAGGGGAGTCATCCTGGCGGATGCCGAGACAGGCGGGAAAACGAGAGTATTTGGTGAGGTGAACGAGACCGGCCCGCTTCCGGCATGACTAGTTTATGAATCTCCTGGCAAGAAAACCCCATCCCTTGGGGTGGGGATGAATTGCCCCCGTCGTATACTTCATGCAGCACCTTAACAACTGAAGATATGAGGTTGTAAACAGGAATC
>DAOUDJ010000239.1:0-29933 GCA_034430795.1 Anaerolineales bacterium
CGTGATGCTGGCGGCTCGCAAGCCCACATCCTTGCGCCTGTAGCTCGTATCGCAATCATTGTGTTCTCCGGTGCCTTGGCCCTTCGCCAAATGGGAATCGCTGAGAGTATTGTCAACCTGACCTTTGGGCTCCTGCTTGGCGCAATTACTGTGGCAGCGGCACTAGCTTTTGGTCTTGGCAGCCGCGAAATTGCATCACGCGAGCTCGAGCGCTTTCTTGAAAATCTGCGACGCCCGAAGCAAGAATAAAGCCTGACACATGAGGAACACCAAATGACGGGTGGGCAGAATCGCCTGCCCGTCACTTCATTAACTCGACTCATTTATGCATAGAATCAATTGGGCGCATGAATCTTTGCGAGCACAAAGAGGGTAACCAGCAATCTAAAGCCCCCCGCACCAAGCAGTCGCCTACAGGCAGGGAGCGATTTTCTTACTTGTGCGGAGATGATCGATGAATTGGTCACACCCGTCAAACTACACCCAATTGCACCCGGAAACGAACCCCCTAATCAACATAGAAGCGTGACACCTCCATCTGTAGGCCTAAATAAGAGAAAAAGGGGCTGTCTAAAAAGAAGGTATAGACAGCCCCTTTTTGCTTATCTGCGCTCAAGATCCAGGGCTGTCTAAAAAAAGGCGGCTTTCAGACCGCCATTTTTTAGACAGCCCCTTAAAGAGTGGGCGGAACAGGACTCGAACCTGCGACTTCTTCCGTGTAAGAGAAGCGCTCTAACCAACTGAGCTATCCGCCCCTGAAATAGATTATAGCTGGCCCTTTAGGCACGGTCAACGGAATTAAAGTCAATGACGAATTCACAGCATAATAAACATCGCCGTATTTCTGCGCTAGCCCTTGACGCAGCCTCATACGACTGGCTGCAATGGGATATGGACCCGTTGTTGCCCGTATCGATCTGTATGCTATAGTAGCGAAACTTCAGCGGAGATCTATGGTTTTGTCAACGTGGGTATTCATCCCCCTACTCCTTTTCGTCGTGGGAATAGCATATTGGGAGATATGGGTCTGCGAGGGCGCTCATTTAGGACGCCGGTTCGTCATCTGGCTATACGACATCGCCGCTTTTCGATACGAGCGGATCAAGCAGTTCGACCCGATGTGGGAGCAGCAGTTTCTAGCCGAGCCGGTCGCGGAGGTCCTTGGAACTCTTCCGAATGCATGGGTGCTGGACGTTGGCGCGGGGACCGGAAGGCTGGCACACTGCCTCTTTCAGCGGCCAAACATCCAGGCGAGCGTGATCTGCCTTGAGCCATCGAAAAGCATGCTTAAGAGCGGTCAAATTCGCACACCTTCGGAAAGTACCCGTTGGGTCCGCGGCTGGGCAGTCCCGCTCCCCTTCCCTGACGAACGTTTTGACATCGTAGCCAGTTTGGAAATCCTCGAATTCACACCGCAGCCCAAGCAAACGATCGAGGAACTGGCTCGAGTTTTACGACCGGGTGGCTGGTTGCTGGTCACGAACCGTGTTGGCAAGGAGGCGCGCTGGATCTTCGGGAAGACCTTCAGCCGTGAACGCTTCCCTGGAATTCTCGAGGATATGGGTTTTGAGAATGTTGAGGTTTTTCGCTGGCAGGTTACATACGATCTAGCATGGGCGCAGAAGAAGGGCTAAATCTTTCTGCTAAGGTGGTGCGTGGCCATCTCCCATTCCGAGAAAATCCGGCACCCTGGAACTACGAATTGAGAAAAATTTAAAACCTGCGCCGTTGTCAGACATGGATATAATGGGTCCCGTTATTCATGACTCCCGGCAGGTACGACGAATCTGGACCATAATTTTCTTTATTAGGAATTTCGCATGCGCATCGTCCGATATTTGAAGAGACGCGGAGCAAAACCAGCCTGGGGCTGGGTTTCCGAGGATCGTGTCGGCCGGTTGGACGGCACACCGTTTGGCCCTTTTGGACGCAAAGAAGCAAAGGACCACCTGGAGCGCATCCGCCTGCTCCCGCCGGTTGAGCCGGGCAAGATCATATGCGTCGGCCGCAACTACGCCGCTCACGTCGCCGAACACGATGCACAGGTGCCTGAACTCCCGCTGTTATTTCTAAAACCTCCTTCCAGCGTGATCGGCCCAGGCGAGCCGATCCTGCTCCCTCCCCAATCCGAAAACGTTGAACACGAGGCCGAGCTTGCTCTGGTCATCGGGCGTAGCGGGCGTTGGATCCGCCCCGAAAAAGCTGCCGATCATATTCTCGGCTACACCGCCGCCAACGACGTCACCGCGCGCGATCTACAACGCCGCGACGGACAATGGACTCGCGGCAAGGGCTTCGATACTTTCTGCCCGATCGGTCCGTGGATTGAGACCGACCTCGATCCAGCAGACACACTCATCACCTGCTATGTATCCGGGCAGATGCGTCAAATGGGATCTACACGGGACATGCTCTTCCCCGTTCTCACGCTCGTTGCATTCATCTCCTCCGTCATGACATTGAACGCCGGCGACGTGATCCTGACCGGAACGCCTGCAGGCGTAGGACCGCTCCATGATGGAGACGAAGTTACCGTTGAAATCGAAGGAATCGGAGAATTGACGAACCCTGTGCGGTCAGAGAAAAGATAGGTCGAATGAAAATCACTTCTGGAGGTTTGTTATGGGATTAAAGCCCGATCATTGGATCACGCGCATGGCGCGAGAAGAACGCATGATTGAACCGTTTGCGGAAGGGAAAGCTCGCGAGGGTGTGATCTCCTATGGAGTCTCCTCCTATGGATACGATGTCCGCGTCACCGATGAGTTTAAGATCTTCACGAACATTTATTCTGCGGTCGTGGACCCGAAGAACTTCGATACCGCTTCAATGGTGGATTTCCAGGGAGATATCTGCATCATCCCGCCGAACTCCTTTGTGCTGGCGCGCACCGTTGAGTACTTCCGCATCCCCCGCGGGGTGCTCACCATTTGTGTCGGCAAATCGACCTATGCACGCTGCGGGATCATCGTGAACGTCACACCCTTTGAGCCGGAATGGGAAGGTTTTGTAACACTGGAGATCTCCAACACCACTCCGCTGCCAGCGAAAATCTACGCCAACGAAGGCATCGCCCAGGTACTTTTCTTTGAAGGTGATGAGATGTGCAATATTTCCTACGCGGATAAGAAAGGCAAATACCAGAAGCAGGACCGGATCATGCTGCCGCGGTTGTAGGAAAACTATTCCCGATACGATAAATGACCAACCGGCGTCTCTTGATAGAGACGCCGGTGACGCTTACTCCAAGTTCGGCCCAAAGCTTTGTTGAATTCCTAAACCGCCTCCGTTCCTTTACACGCAATCCGTATCGCGAAGGTCTCACGATCTTGGATGTGTTAATCAAAAGCTCATGGAGTGTAGAAATCCGAGGCGGGGTAAAAATCGAGCCAAGCCCAATCGAAAGCAGACGAACTGGGTACCCCCTGCAGGACGGAACCTTTCAGAGGTCCTTCCACTGCCCTGCCACGAGCAATGTCCCAGGTCGATCCCGTCTCCTCATCTAAAAGCCCGTCCCCCTCCATCCGAAAAGTTAATACCCGACCGTCCACAATACGTAGATAGGCATGGAAGCGCTCATCCTGCGCCCACAGGAGTACGGGAAATGGACCCAGATCATCATTAACAACACCCGCGGCTTCCACATCTTTAAAGGGAAAAGCCTTTGCGTGTCCGTCAAGAAGAAGCCCTATCACGAAATCCGGATTGAACTTCTGGCGAAATTCCCCCAGGAATTTCGTATCGTTGACCATCACGAGCGTCTCGGGATGCGCTTCAAGCCAACTACTCCATGTGGCAATCTGTGATGGAAGCAGGAAGAGTTCAACCCCTTTGCGCTCGCCTTGAATCGCTCGCCCCCATGGCTGCGACCAGGTCGAAACCGTCGAGTGGTCATACCAGGTCATCGCGCTCATAAAGAGCGCGCCGGCATTCCCGAAGATTTCGGTTTCGCCGTCGATGCGCCGGTCGTGCACGAGACCGGTGTAACAAATCGGTCACCAAGTTACCAGAATAGGGATGCCCGCTAATTCATCGTTCACCATCTCGCGATGACGCAACACCGTGATGGGATAAGCTTTGGATTCGCCCTCTAGAGCGATGCCCAGGATCAACTCATCCTCGTGCAGGGGTGATTCACCTGCGGTGACAAACTCGGGATCATAGACCGGGCGGATGGCATCGAAAGGGAGTAATTGAGCGAAGGAGTAGGTATTCGGGTCGTCAATGCGTTTGTTGATTTGTATCTCTCCATCGAGTTCCACATCGGGAGTGAACGTCACAATAGTGGCCCCAGCCTCCGTGGCAGACGGATTACCATCGGCCGCAGAAGACGTCGGCTCGCCAATTCCAGTGGAGCACGCAGCTGCAGCGAAGACGATTAAGAGGATCGCTTGTTTCCGAATCATGCGCCTATTGTACTGTGTAATCCCTGGCTGATTGTGAAACATCCCTCACGGGTGGTTGCTTTATATACACGAGATGACACTTGATTTTATTTATCGTGGAGAGCAAGTTTTCGAAGCTGGAAAGCACTCCTCGCGAGTGGACAGATTGCTTCACTAATGCATCACTTGATGGTTCCCCAGATCGATTCGACCGCACTCGAATGGCGAGATAGAATACAAACCGAAAAGGAAAGAGCCAGAGGGAGGCTACTCATGGTCATCGTCCATGTTTACGTTCATGTGAAGGCGGAGGAAGTCCAAGCCTTCCGTGATGCTACAGTAGAGAATGCCAAGAAAAGCGTCCAGGAGCCGGGAATCACTCGCTTTGATGTCATCCAACGACAAGACGATCCCGAGAGATTCATCCTGATCGAGGTCTACCGCTCCGAAGCGGATATCGCCAAGCACAAAGAAACACAACACTACAACGTCTGGCGAGAAACCGTAGCAGAGATGATGGTAGAACCACGCCGGGGTGTGAAGTTCACCAATGTCTACCCCACTTACGAAGGTTGGGATTGAGCATGCGTTTCGAATTCGCCACGGCAAATCGCGTCATATTCGGTGCTGGCGTACTGGCTGAGGTTGGCGAACTTGCGAAGGAGTTCGGAAGGCGGGCTTTAGTCGTAACCGGGTCGGATCCCGATCGTGCTGCCCCTCTCCTCTCAATGCTAAAAAATGCGGGGCTCATATCTACGGTATTTTCCGTTGCGTGCGAACCGACCGTCGCCCTTGCCAAAGAGGGCACAAGGATCGCCCATGAGGCTGCTTGCGATCTGGTCATTGGCTTCGGCGGCGGCAGCGCGCTCGATGCCGGCAAGGCCATCGCCGCACTGGTGAAAAATGGGGCCGACCCACTCGACTTTCTGGAGGTGATCGGGCGCGGGAAGCCACTCACAAAACCCCCGCTGCCCTACATCGCCATTCCAACCACCGCCGGCACCGGCGCTGAAGTCACCCGCAACGCCGTATTGGCATCCAAAGAACACCACGTCAAAGTCAGCCTGCGCAGCCGGGAAATGCTTCCACGCATAGCCCTGGTGGATCCGGAATTGACATTCTCGATGCCGCCGTCCATCACTGCCAGCACAGGGCTGGACGCACTCACGCAGGTCATCGAACCTTTTCTCTCAGCGAAGCGCAACCCGCTCACGGATGGACTTTGCCGGGAGGGGATGAGACGTGCTGCTCGGTCACTCCGGCTTGTGTATAAGGATCCTGAAGACACCGAGGCGCGAATGGATATGTCACTTGTCAGCTTGATGGGTGGGCTGTCATTGGCGAATGCAGGGCTCGGCGCAGTGCACGGTTTCGCCGGTCCCTTCGGCGGGATGTTCGCCGCAGCACATGGCGCGATCTGCGCCGCGCTCCTGCCCCACGTCATGGCTATCAACCTTCAGGCCATTCGAACGCAGAATTTAAGCGTAGACCTGCCCGCGCGCTTCGACGAAATTGGACATCTTCTGACCGGGAACCCAACCGCGGTCGGGGAAGATGGTGTCACATGGCTCATGAATCTTTGTCAGGCAATGGAAGTTCCTTCATTGGGGAGTTACGGACTGACGCATGCGGATTTCCCGGCGTTGATTGAGAAAGCCATCGTATCCAGCAGCATGAAGGGAAATCCAGTCCTACTCACTGAAGTGGAGATGACAGAGATCCTCGATCGAGCTATGTGAGCCGCGCAGTGACGAAAGAATGACATTAGCCAGGGACCTACCATTGCGAGCGAAGTGAAGTCATCTCCCCTTTATCTGGCAGTCAGGTTACCACGTCGCCCAACCGTGCCCCTGGCAATGACATAATCTGGAAGGGATAAAGACATAAAACGCCGGCGCGTCCAAACGTACGCACCGGCGTCCCTTTTCGTTTGTTTTTTCCCCTGTTCAGATTTTAAACTCCCCCGACTCGTAGAACAGATCGCCGTCGACGAAAATCTGACCGCCATCACGCATATCGCAGATCATATCCCAGTGAATCCCGCTCTTATTCTTGCCCCCAATCTCCTCAAAGCCGGCGCCGAGTGCCATATGGATTGTCCCACCGATCTTTTCATCGTAGAGGATGTTCTTGATGAAGCGATTGATGCGTTTATTCGTCCCGATCGCAAACTCGCCCACATAGCGGGCGCCATCGTCGACTTCGAGCATCTCCAATAGGAACGCCTCGTTCTTCTCCGCCGTCGCCTTGACAACCTTCCCTCTCTCGATCTTAAGTTCGATGCCTTCTACCTCGCGTCCCAAGTGGATCGCAGGATAGGTGAAGCGAATCCAACCCTCGGTCGAATCCTCGATCGGGCTGGTGAAAATCTCGCCGCAGGGCATATTGTCGACCCCATCGGCGTTGATGAAATCCCGATCCTTGATCGACATAGTCAGATCAACATTCGGACCTTTCACGACAAGTTCCTCTTTCCCTGAAAGCCAGTCCACGTATCGCTGCTGCTCGTCATGGATTTTGCGCCACTCTTTTACCGGGTCATCGGTGTCGGCGTACATGGTGGAGTAGACATAATCCTCGAATTCCGCCAGACTCATCTCCGCATCCTGTGCGTGGGCGTTCGTGGGGAACATCGTGACCACCCATTTTAATTCGCCAGCAGCAGCCCGCTCCATATAGCGCTTCATAATTTCAGCTTGAGCCTTCACCACGCGGCCTTGCTTCGCTGGATCGATGTTGGTCAGTGCGCGTGTGTTGGCCATGCTGTATAGCGAAGCCAGACATTCGAACTCTTCAAAAGCCATTTTCATAATCGGCGAGACGTACTCGAGCTGATTATCACTGGCCTCTGAATAGCGGATGTAGTCCGCTCCGGGGAATGTTGCAATAAGATGCGGATACCCACCCGCTCGGTATACCTCGCGTTGCATCGCCAGCATTAACGGTTCGGCTAATGTACTGCCAATTACAGCCACACGATCTTTAGGTTTCACGCTCAGGCAGTAGTCGACGATTACTTTCGCCAGATTTTCAACACGATAGTCGGCCATTCAGTTTCTCCTCCAGAATAATTTCTGTCACACCAGCAGGCTACACTTTAAACTCACCTGATTCGTAGAATAGCTCCCCATCAGCGAAAATCTGACCGCCGTCGCGCATATCGCAAATTAAATCCCAGTGGATCGCGCTTTCATTCTTCCCGCCGATCTCGGCGAAGCCGAATCCGAGCGCCATGTGGATCGTCCCACCGATCTTCTCATCGAAGAGAATATTTTTAATGAAGCGGTTGAGGCGTTTGTTGGTCCCGATGGCAAATTCACCCAGGTAACGTGCCCCCTCGTCTGTGTCGAGCATGCTGATTAGAAAATCCTGATTCTTCTCAGCGCTCGCTTCCACAACCTTGCCCTTTTCAAATTTTAACTCTACACCCTCCACCTCTCTACCCTGGCGGATCGCAGGGTAGGTGAAGCGCACCCAGCCATTGACCGCGTCTTCCACCGGGCTGGTGAAAATCTCGCCGCTGGGCATGTTCTTTTTCCCGTCCGAGTTGATGAAATCCCGGCCTTCAATCGATACTTCTAGATCCACATTCGGACCTTTCACCGTAAGCAGTTTCTTGCCCTTCAACCAGTCCACCAAGCGTTGCTGCTCATCGTGAATTCGGTTCCATTCGGCGACGGGATCATCCGTATCCGAGAATGTCGTGCCATAGACATAGTCTGAGAACTCTTCGAGGCTCATCTCCGCGTCCTGTGCCACGGCCCGGGTTGGGTACAGCGTGATCACCCAGCGCAGATCGCCAGCGGCAGCGCGCTGCCTATAGATCTTTGTCACCTCTGTATTTGCGCGATCCCGCAGTTGCTGCTTCGCCGGATCGATATTGCTCAAGCGGCGGGTGTTCGATTGGCTTTGGAGAACAACCATCACATCGAATTCTTCACGCACCATTTTGTCAAAACGATTGACGTTCTGGATCTGATCATCATTCCCTTCCTTGAAGAGAATATATTCCAGCGCTTCCGTCTCGGCGCGTGATCGCAGCCCTCCAAGCAGAACATAGGGATACCCTCCAGCCGCTAACGCCTGGCGATAAACCTCCTCCGCCAGCGGCAGCGCCACCGGTTGGGTGAGGATGCCGACATGATCCCCGGGCTTAACCTCTGTGGAGTAATGGACAAGAGTCTTGGCGAGGTTTATCAAACGTAAATCAGCCATGAAGTGTTTCTCCTTATAAATATATGACCGTAGTACAGGAAACTCGATTATAGCCCCACCCACTCTACAACTGCCATCCTACATAGGGTTCATACATGTGTGTTAACGAAAATATCGAGTTGGGTTTTCCGCTTTGGTTGTGGATAGAATATGGAAAATAACTCATGGATCTTCTGCAGGCAACAGACTGGGGTGGATGATGTCCCCGCGGTGGATTAGACCCTACCACTCACCTTCAAGCACACAACCATCATTCAGAATAAGCAGCAATGAATAACCAGTGAGAGCCGCCACATATTCGAAAGTTATCGTTATGAAGGTCGATTTTCCTGCTCGAATCGTGTTATCGACGCCCTCGACCCGATGCAGCTCGCCATCGCCCTCGGCGTCGCCTTTCCAGAGTACGAGTTCACCCAGTTGGATTTGTTCGGGCAGACCGTTCGTCAGCAGCGGCCAACCCGGGCTTATATCTTCCAGGTGAAAATCCTCCGCACCGGCATTGTCGATCAACCAGGTCACTTCATCCCCGACCACACTCGGTTTGAAAAGCGCCAACCCCGGGCATGCGCTGGATGTGATCGGCAGCGGCGGCGAGGTCGGACTCGGCTCAGGTTTACTCGTGGCAGTGGAAGAAACCGCCGCCGCGGCAGTCTCGACACCCGCTGTAGCTGCCCCATCGTTCGCAGTGTGTGTAAGCACCGTCGGCGCGTCACCGCCCAGGGCGCGGACCGCCACGAAAGCGGCGATCGCCAGGATGGGTATTAATACGGCGGCGACCCAGCCAACGCCTCGGCGCCGAGAAGCAGTCTCGGGAACTGACACAGGGACGGGAACAGCTTCACCACGGTCCATGAAAGTAGTAGGCGCTGCGGCGATGCGCTCAAACTCCGGAAGAGGTCTCCCGGCCAGTGCGGCTTGATAAGCCTCTTTCAAAGCCCGGACGCTCGGGAATCGCTTCTCTGGCTTTTTGGCCAGGGCTTTGAGAATCACGACTTCAAGGTCCGGTGGGAGATCGGGGCTGAAACGGCGCGGGCGCGGCACGGGTTCCTGGATATGTGCCAGGACAGTTGCCATAGGAGAACCCGCGTCGAAAGGCAGCCGCCCGGTCGCCATCTCATAGAGAATTACACCCAAAGAATACTGGTCGGAACGGGCATCCACTTGTTCCCCTCGACCCTGTTCGGGCGAGACATATGCCGGCGTCCCCATCAGCATCGAGCCGGTGAGGCTGCTGTGGCCTTCGATGACCCGCGCTAACCCGAAATCCGTCAGGCATGCGTCCCCCGAGTCGTTCAAAATCACATTCGGCGGTTTGATATCTCTGTGGATAACACCATTTTCATGAGCGAAGGCCAGTGCATCCGCCAATTGGCCGATCCACTTTGTGCTCTCCTCGCCCGAAATCGCCCCTCGGGCAATGCGCTGGTGCATTGTCTCACCACGAATCAAAGGCATCACGATATAAATGACGCCCTTAACCTGCCCGTATGCGAGGACGGAGACGATATTCGGGTGTTTGAGTTGGGAAACCAGCTGCGCCTCACGCCGGAAGCGCTTAATGAAACGGCGATCCGAACTCATCGTCGGGGAGAGGATCTTGAGGGCGACCTCCTCCTGAGAACGCGTGTCGACGGCAAGATAGACCGTCGCCATGCCTCCCTGGCCTATCCTTTCGACTACCCGATAATGATCTAATGTCTGACCGATGAGTGAGCTCATATCAATTGTGTGTTAGGTCTGTGCCTTTATCGGACCTTGATGCCCGTGAATCCGGTGGATTTCGAAAAGCGTACCATGTGAAAGTGCACAAAGCAAAGGGGACAAAGGTCGGGCTGAACGTATCTGCGGAATAAAGGGGAGCGAGAAACCTGCTTTGTAAAAGAGTCTCCAACAGCCTTCGCTGATAACTTGACATCCTCCCTTGAATAATCTAGGATAACAAATGTCCATTTTTATCCTCTCGCTTAACACGATTCAATCATCCCTTGTTTCTTCACAACCCAGGGATCACATGGGCAAGAGGAGTTCTATCAAATCAGGCAATCCCGTAACATATCAACACGAAGGAGGTGGTTTCCCGGATATTTTAGAGTTAATGATCCCAAGATCAAGAGACCAAATAGTCCAAAACAAATGGAGGAGACTGGATAATGCGTAAATTATTTATACCCCTTGCAAGCCTGATAATCCTGGCTATGCTTCTTTCCGCGTGCGGCACGCCAAGCGGGGGTGAAATCGTAGAGGTTGAGGTCACCCGAATCGTAGAGGTTGAGGTCACCACAGAAGGAGAAACTCTGGTTGTGAATGCACCGGGGTACGGTGAAATTCTGGCCCGCGTGCAGGAGAGAGGCCGCGTTGTATGTGCTGGTCGAACAGACCTGCTCGGCTTCGGATACCTCGATGACGACGGCCGTAACCTCGGCTTCGACATCGACTTATGCCGAGCTGTCGCCGCAGCAGTCCTTGGTGATCCCGAAGCCATCGAGATTGTCCCTGTGACGGCAGCTGAACGCGGTCCTGTGATTCAAACAGGCGAAGTTGATATCCTGAGCCGTAATGTTACCTGGACCTCAAGCCGCGATTCCCAGTGGGGCAACTTCACCATCACGATGTTCTATGACGGTCAGGGATACATGGTCCGCACGGACAGCGGCATCAAATCCCAGGACGACATGGACGGCGCCAGCGTTTGCGTCACCAGCGGTACAACGACGGAGAAAAACCTCGCCGCCGACTTCCGAGAGCGAGGGTTGGACTTTGAGGCTGTGATCTTCGAGGACACTTCCTCGGTCTACAACGCATTCTTCGAGGGTCGTTGCGATGTCACCACAAGTGACCGCTCGCAGCTAGCAGCTATCCAAGCGGGCGCGGATAATCCAAGTGATTACGTGATCCTACCCATGATCATCTCCAAGGAACCGCTCACGCCTGTCGTACCCCATGGCGACGATCAGTGGTTTGACATCGTCAAGCTCGTGATGTACGCCCTGATCAATGCCGAAAATCCCGCTTATGGCCCCATCACGCAGGCAACGGTGGACGATATTTTGGCTAGTGATAACATCAAGGGCAAGACTGTCCTTGGCGTCGAAGGCGATTGGGGTTATTCATCACTCGGCCTCGATGCAGATGCACTGGCAAATGCCCTCAGGGCTGTCGGAAACTACGGCGAAGTCTATAATCGCTACATGGGACCAAGTGGAATCGCATTTACCCTACCTCGCGGTTTGAACGAACACTGGACCAATGGCGGGTTGATCTACGCTCCGCCAATCAAGTAGCAACGTCTCGCACAGATGAGCAGCCCGGAGAATATTCGGGCTGCTCAGGTTATCTCTCATATTGCGATTACAAACGGATGTCATCTTCGACCTCACCTAGCAAATCACAAGCTCGTGAAAGCGCCATCCCCCTATGGCGTGATGAGCGTGTGTTGATGGCGGCGGCTCAGGTGATTTCAGCAACCATCGTCATCGGCGCGTTGATATGGATTGCGCTGAACGTGCTGGAAGCTGCGAAACTGCGTGGGTTGAGCCTCGGTTTTGACTTCATCAACGACCCAGCGGGGTTCCCCATTAGCGAGTCGGTGATCCCCTATGACGATTCCTACACCTTCGGCACCGCATTCCTGGTGGGGCTGCTCAACACTCTGAAAGTTTCGATCATCGGTATTCTGCTGGCGACAATTCTCGGCACCATAGTAGGGTTGGCACGTCTCTCAACCAATTGGCTGGTCAACAGGATCGCTCTTGCCTACATCGAGCTTCACCGAAATATCCCTCTGCTTGTTCTCCTTTTCATTTGGTACTTTGCAATCTTCAATAAATTACCTCCCGCAAAGGCGAGTCTCGAGCTCCCGGGTCCTATCTACTTAAACCAGCGCGGCTTGTACTTATCATGGCCACGGCTTACAGAAACCGGAGGCGTGTTTGCAATTTCCCTCCTGGTTGGTTTGATCCTGGCAATCATCGCCTGGATAACCTTACGGCGCCTGCGAGAACGCAGTGGTCGTTCAACATACTTCGCCGGGGTGAGCTTCGCCATCATCCTCGTATCCACCGCTCTGGGGTTGGCGCTCTCAAAATGGCAACCGTTCTGGATTGATATCCCAGTTTTTGAAGGGTTTAACTTTACGGGTGGGCTCAGGCTCACCCCCGAATTCGGCGCGCTGCTTGTCGGTCTGGTCATGTACACTGCGGCCTTTATCGCTGAAGTCGTCCGGGCAGGGATCCAGGCTGTTAGCCTTGGACAAATGGAGGCCGCGAAAGCTGTTGGGCTTAAACCAATGCAAACTCTCGGGCTCGTTATAATCCCCCAAGCCATGCGTGTCATTATTCCACCACTTATAAGCCAAACCCTGAATCTGACGAAGAACTCAAGTCTTGCCTTAGCCATCGGCTACGCAGACCTCTTTAACGTTGGGCGCATCATGATTAATCAAGCCGGCAGAGCAGTGCCGGTCTTCAGCATGGTCATGGTGACATACCTTGTTTTGAGCTTGATTACGTCATTAATCCTGAACATCTACAACCGTAAAATTCAGATAAGCGAGAGCTCCACGTGACCGACGCAGGGAACACCAATCCGGCTTCCGCCGATATTCGCCCCCCATCGCAGCTTAAGCCTATCGTGTGGGTACAGCGCAATCTCTTCAACAACTGGTTTAATTCTGTTCTCACTCTGTTGTCTTTGGGATCGATTTACTTTATCGGGCGCGCTGTCCTCGAGTGGACCTTCTTCACTGCCGACTGGAGACCGGTCACGCACAATCCAATTCTCTACCTCGTTGGTCAATATCCGCGGGATCAGCTCTGGCGAGTTGGCGCGAGCCTGCTGCTTGTATCGTTCCTGACCGGCATGAGCTGGGGTAAATGGAAGGGCATCATGCGCTCCTTTGCCCTGCTACTCGGGATCGGACTTGCGATCCTGGGGATCATCCCTGCTGGCGGTCAATTGGGCAGCCTGGCTGTACGAGTATTTTTCCTGGCCAACCTGCCGGCAATATCCCTCGGCTACCTGCTCGGCTCCCGAAAGTTTGTCACGAGCGGGTGGGTCCTTGGCGGCTGGCTACTCTCATTCTTACTTATTCCCTTCCTCCTTAGAGGAACAGGGGAAGGGACCATGTTCCCCACCGTTGAGACGTCGATGTGGGGAGGTCTCATGGTGACGCTCATTCTCGCCGTTGGCGGGATTTTGCTCTCGTTCCCCCTCGGCGTTCTCCTGGCCCTTGGACGCCGATCCTCGCTCCCCGTTATTAAGATCTTCAGCATCGGCTTTATCGAGGGCATTCGCGGCGTCCCACTCGTCACCATCCTCTTCATGTCATCGATTATCCTGGCTCTCTTCCTCCCCCCTGAACTCAGAATTGACCGACTTGTGCGCGCCCTCATCGGCATGACCATCTTCAGCGCAGCATATACAGCCGAAAACGTTCGTGGGGGACTTCAAGCCGTTCCTGCCGGGCAAATTGAAGCTGCAAAAGCCGTCGGTTTGAATAATTTTCAAACCACTTTCTTCATCGTCTTACCCCAAGCCCTGCGGGCTGTAATTCCTGCCATCGTAGGGCAGTTCATCAGCCTTTTCAAGGATACAACGTTGGTCATCATCGTTGCTATCAACGAACTGCTGAACATCGGCAAATCCATCCTGCAGTCCAACGTAGAATTTCTTCAACTGCAACTCGAGGTTTTCATTTTCGTTGCCGCGGTCTTCTGGGTATTAAGCTATCTCATGTCCTTCGCAAGCCGGCGGTTAGAAACCGCGCTAGGTGTCGGTGAGCGTTAACCGGAGTAAATAATGAGCGATCCAATAATCATCTGCCGTGATGTCGAAAAATGGTTCGGGGACTTCCAGGCCCTAAAAGGGATTAGTATGGAAGTAAACAAGGGCGAAGTCATTGTGATTTTTGGTCCTTCCGGCTCGGGAAAATCAACATTCATCCGCACGATCAACCGCATCGAAGTGCATCAACGCGGTCAAATTATCGTCGATGGGATGGAACTCACACACGATGTCCGCAATATCGCGGCCATCCGCAGTGAGATCGGCATGGTCTTTCAACTGTTTAACCTGTTCCCTCACCTCAGCGTACTGCAAAACATCACCCTCGCCCCTATCTGGGTACGTAAGTGGTCTAAGGATAAGGCGGAGGAGATTGCCCATCAACTGCTCGAACGAGTCGGCATTCCCGAACAAGCGTATAAATTTCCTGGACAACTATCAGGCGGGCAGCAACAAAGAGTAGCCATTGCGAGAGCACTCGCCATGCAGCCCAAGATCATGCTCTTCGATGAACCGACTTCTGCCCTGGATCCCGAGATGATTAAAGAAGTGTTAGACGTCATGATCGAACTCGCACAGTCCGGCATGACGATGATTGTGGTCACCCATGAGATGAGCTTCGCTCGTTTGGTTGCTGACCGGATGTTCTTCTTCGACGAGGGTCTCGTCGTCGAAACGGGAACTCCAGACGATATATTTAAGAACCCCCAAGAAGATCGCACCAAGCTCTTTCTCTCGCAGATCCTGACTACCTGAGAAAAAGACTAAAGTAGAGTGTCAGCACTCCAAATGACTCACTTCTGGAGTCAGCAAGCTCTACATGCGGATTGAAGCGACGCTTCAGGATTTATCAGAATCCAACTCTGGAGTCTGCAAACTCAGCATTCCCCCAACCCACGCTCACATTGCTAAAATGACTGGCCCTGCGTATGATTCCTTCACACTTAATTTCGAAAGGTGCTGCAAATGGCGAAGAAAGTTTCCATCGACGAGACCTACCTTCAAGACCTCCTGATCCAGCTTCTCAACATCCCTAGCCCCACCGGTTACACCGAAGCGGCGATCCAATTCACACAATTAAAACTAGAAGAACTCGGATTAACGAGCCGGCAAACGCCGAAGGGTAATCTGGTCGCTGAGTGGCCGGGAAAATCCAACGACAAGCCTCGCGGTCTCACCGCCCATATTGACACCCTCGGTGCGATGGTAAGCGAGATAAAACAAAACGGTCGTTTAAAACTCTCACAACTCGGAGGTTACGCCTGGAACTCCATCGAAGGCGAAGGCTGCCTTATCCTCACCCGCTCCGGAAGGAGCATACGCGGCTCTATCCTTCTTACGAAAGCTTCCGGACACATCCATGGCAAAGAGGTTGGAACTACTCCCCGTGATGGGGATACGATGGAAGTGCGTATCGACGAACGCAGTCTCACCATGGGGGAAACCGAGGATCTGGGGATAAGCGTGGGCGATTTTGTGGCTTTCGATCCTCGAGTTGAGAACACACCCAGCGGGTTCATTCGTTCTCGCCACCTGGATGACAAAGCCGGGGTTGCCTGTTTGCTCGCCGCCGCGCACGCATTAATTGGCGCTGATGAAAAACCCTTCCAGCGCACAATACTCCATATCAGCAACTATGAAGAAGTAGGGCACGGGGCCGCGGCCGGCTTACCCCACGATCTTTTCGATCTTGTAGCCATCGATATGGCGCCCGTTGGTGAGGGTCAGACATCGGATGAGTTCCATGTCACGATCTGCGCGAAGGATCGAGGTGGGCCCTATCACCACAAGCTCACGCGCCGACTCGAAGAACTCGCCCAAACGGCTGAGATCCCCTATAAAATCGACGTATACCCTTACTACGGATCTGACGGCGAGGCTTATTGGCGGGCCGGCGGAGATGTGCGGGTAGCATTGCTAGGACCCGGGATCGACGCCTCTCACAACTACGAACGCACCCACTTCGACTCGCTGCGGGCAACGACTCAACTCATCATCGCCTACCTCCAATCCTCGTGAGTCCTTCTAACTCAGGGGTAGGTTCAATTACACAGCCTGGGGTTGAATTCCTGAAAGGCGCACGGGATCAGTTCCCTATCTTGCTGGGCGTCGTTCCCTTCGGAGTCATCTTCGGCGCCTTAGCGGTTTCAGCCGGCATCCCCGCATTTGAGGCGCAAAGCTTCTCGCTATTCATCTTCGCCGGAAGCGCGCAGTTCATCGCCGTCAGTCTCATCGCCGGAGCTTCCTCCCCCTTCCTCGTAATACTGACCATCCTCGTGGTCAATTTGCGCCACTTACTTTACAGCGCATCGCTAGCGCCTCATGTTTATCACCTTTCTAACCGCTGGAAGGCCCCGCTCTCCTGGCTGCTCACAGACGAGGCTTTCATCGTCGCCTCCTCCCGTTACCGCAAAGGCAATCCCGAATTCGCACATTGGTACTTCCTGGGGACGGGCTTAATGCTCTGGGTTGCATGGCAGTTGAGCACATTCCTCGGCATCGCCCTTGGTGTGTTGATCCCTCCAGGAATAGGGCTTGATTTCGCACTTCCCCTGACCTTCATGGCTTTGATCCTGCCCACATTGACCGATCGACCCGCATGGGCTGCTGCCTGCGCAGCCGGCACCTTTTCGATCCTGCTCGCCAATCTGCCATTCAAGCTAGGCTTGCTCATCCCCACGATTCTCGGTATTGGCGTTGGTCTTGGAGTGGAAATACGCGCAGCAAGAGCAGGACACGCGAACGGAGATACGGCATGAGCCGGGCAGAGCTCTGGCTTATCATCCTCGGCGGGATGACTGTGACGTATCTGATCAGGCTCAGTTTCTTTTTTTTCATCCCACCGGACCGCTTGCCTGGATGGTTCCGGCGCGGATTGCGATACATTCCCCCTGCTGTCCTGGCTGCACTGATCGCGCCGGATCTCCTGCTCCTTAACGGAAGCCTGCATCTATCGTTCGCCAATCACCGCCTCATCGCCGGGTCAATCGCAGCGCTGGTTGCATGGCGAACACGCAACACCTGGCTTACGATCGTTTCGGGGTTATTGACTTTTGGGCTGCTCACACTTCTCTGAGCGACCGGATTCGACCCCACCCTCCTGCCTATTCATGGCGATGATACAATTCAAAATATGAACGATCGATCCTCGCTCATGAAATACGCCTGGCTTTCGCTTGGCGCAGCAGTGCTCACGATGGGGCTCAAAGCTGTCGGCTATCTTCTCACCCAATCCGTGGGCTTATTATCCGACGCACTTGAATCCGGCATCAATCTGGCGGCAGCGTTCACAACTCTCGCCGCACTGCACATCAGCGCTCAACCCCCGGACGAGGATCATGCTTACGGTCACCAAAAAGTGGAGTATCTCTCCAGCGGTGCCGAAGGGGGATTGATCTCACTCGCATCAATTTCGATCGCCGTCATGGCCATCCAGAGGCTGCTCAATCCACAACCGATTGACCACCTGAGCTTGGGTCTGTTAATCACCGTGTCAGCTTCAGCTATTAACTTAGGCACAGCTCTGGTTTTAATCCGCGTCGGTCGACGCGAACGATCCATCGCCCTCGAAGCGGATGGCCAGCACCTTATGAGCGATGTGTGGACTTCACTGGGGGTCATAGTCGGGGTAGGAGCCGTTGGCATCACGGGGTGGCAAATCTTTGACCCCTTGGTCGCGTTGATCGTCGCTGGCTGGATCGGTTTCAACGGGTTCAAGATCATGAAACGTTCGGCTTTAGGCTTGATTGACACCGCACTTCCAGAGCAGGAGGTCGCCGCGATCCGAGCTGTTTTGGAACGCAACTGCGGCTCCGAAACCGAGTATCACGCACTGCGCACACGCCAGGCGGGATCACGCAGCTTCGTCTCCATGCACATTCAAGCTCCCGGCGATTGGAGCATTCAGGAAGGGCATGATCTCCTGGAAAAGATTGAGCGTGAAATCCACGAGGTAATCCCCTCGGCGACCATCTTCACCCACATCGAGCCGCTCGAAGACCCCCGCTCCTGGATTGACCAAGACCTGGATCGCAACCCAGAGACTGATCTTCCCGAATCATCTTAAAATAATTTAATTCGTCTCCTCAAGGGACAGCCTTCTTATAAAACCACATGGAGACAACAGCCTCGAGCATGCGCCTGCTCAACGGATGGGAAATGGAATGTCGATTCGTCTAGTTTCAACAATTGCAGCTTAGAGCGGGGGTTAGGATTTCAGTTTCAGTCACCGGGTGTGGGTGTAGGCGTACAGTAATTTTGATGGCCTGGGTCGGATTTACAGGCGATCGGATTCACCGGTTTCGGTGCAGGGGTAGGAGATCCATCGGGCGGAGAAGTCGGTTCTGGAGGGTCCTCGAGGGTGGCTGTAGGTGAAGCTCCACCGCCTGAACCAGATTCTTCTGTGGGCGTGCTTGTTGAGTAATACCAGATGGTCGGCGTCGGAGTGGACGTGCGCGTCTCGCTCCGAAAAATATCTAAAAGCGACCATGATGTGGGTGTTGGCGTTGAGGTTTGTTCTCTTGCCTTCTGAGTCTCTAAGGCGCTCAACGTCCCGGCTACAGCCGTCTGGATTTTTCCAGGATCATCTGCATCTTCGCTGAGTGGGACATTGGCCGTGTAGAGCGCATCGATCGTCGCCTCGAAGGCGATGGCAGCTTGAGTTTCATTCGCGTCGTTCGGCGGAGCGCCAATGGCGCCTCGCAGCGCAAATGCACCCAGCGGGAAGGCCAAGAGCAGTGCCATGACCCCCAGCAGAACCGGCCACCGGCGAACTGTGGGGCGGGAGAACGCAGCTCGGAGCTTACGTCGCCATCGATCTCGGGTTACATAGAAGCGATTGAGTCGCGGCATCACTGCCGTTGGCTCATAGCCATTCTGCAATGAGGTCAGGATCGCATCCTGTAAGGCATCGTTGAAAATAGCGATCGAACCGTAGCGATTCTTGGGATTTTTATCGAGCACGGTGATCAATACATTTTCGAGTGGTACTGGGACACCGTGATTCACTTCACGGGGAGGTGGAAGGGGTTCGTTGATGTGTTTGAGCGCGATCGCCAGTGGAGTTTCACCCTCGAAAGGTATCCGCCCTACAACAAGCTGATAAAGCACTACTCCTAATGAATACTGATCAGACAACTCGGTGACGCCTTCTCCCAAGCATTGTTCCGGCGACATATACCCCGGGGTTCCGACCAGCCCTGATCCCGTCAGGCTCAAAGTCGTCTCAGACCAATAGGCGAAACCGAAATCAGAAAGCTGTGCTTTCCCCTGTTCATCCAGCAAAATGTTGGAAGGTTTCACGTCGCGATGGACGACACCCTCATTGTGCGCGTGCTGCAAAGCTGCCGCAGCCTGGGAGATGATTTGAGCAGTTTCCTCAATAGATATCAGACCATTTGTTATGCGGTCCGAGAGCGATCCCAAGTGCATATACGGTAAAACGTAATACAAATGACCGTTTTCTTCACCATAATCTAGGATGGGGACGATATTGGGATGTTTAAGCCGGCTGAGCATTTTCGCTTCCTGGCGGAAACGTTTCTTGAGCCCTTCATCCCGGCTGAGGTAGGGCAGCATGACTTTTACGGCGGCGATCTTCTCATCCCGAAGATCTTCCGCTCTGTATACGGTTGCCATCCCACCCTGGCCAACGACCTCCAGAATGCGATAATGACCGAGAGTTTTACCAATCAACTCTGTCACGGTTTCCCCACCCTATTCGTTCGGATCCTACACACAGAGATCCGGACGAGCATAACGACCCTGCGTGGTTGTCCACGATTTTGAAGACAACGCAGGTCAGCGCACTATAAGCATAACACCAGAATGGTTGATAAGTCCCTTTCAACCAGCTATCAAGACTTGGATAGGGGTGAGTAATTGGAATAAAGAAAGGGCAGGTTACAGGTTATGGGACAGGTATGCAGGTTGGGAAGACCGGGTGATATTTAGTCTTGCAGATACCCAGTGGAGTGCTCGTGAGCGGAACTGGTATGTAGGTTGGATCGAGAGTTTCGGTCGGACTTGTCGTGAGCGTCGGTGTTGCCGACGGAGTCTTGCTGGATAGCGCCGGCGTAGAACTGGCCTCCTGCGAACTCTCGTCGTCTCCGCCGCGCGGCGTAGGTGTGCGAACAGCAGAGGAGATCGGGGCCGGCGACAGGGTTAGCGTAAGCGTTGGACTGCTACCACCACTCCCCAAAACGTAAAACGTTCCACCTTCTTCAACGACCACCGTATCTATATCCACGCCATCCGACTCCATTAGCACGCTGAGAGTCCCCATCACAGCAGCCTCAATAAGTTTCGGTGAGAATTCCGAGCCCGGTTGTGGAGCGTTCACTGTAAAAAGAGCATGGATGGTGGTTTGATAATTCGGAGTGGCGGATGCTGCTCGGGGAATAATGGAAAACCCTAGCTCGCGCATGGCGAGGGCGCCGATGGGTAACGTGAATAACACGGAGAGCAATCCGACGAGAATGGGTTTGCGGAGAGACCGCGACCGGCCTAGATACCCCAAAAAGTTGGTTTTTTTACGCTGAAGTCGAACCTCGGTTGGAATGTTGAAAAGCATGGGCGGTGGTATACGAACCATGGCTGGATCGAGCACCACCGTAAGCGCAGCCTGGAACGCGGCGTTAAACTCGTTCAGATCTTTGAAACGATGCTCGGGTTCCTTGGCCAACGCCTTGAGAAGCACTGCCTCAACACCCTCGGGTAACTTTGGGTTAATCGAGCGCGGTGGAGGGAGTGGTTGCTGGATGTGCTTCATCGCCAGAGCGAGTGGGGTATCCCCTTCAAAGGGCAACCGCCCTGTTGCGATGCGATACAGCACAACGGCGAAGGAATATTGATCTGAACGAGCATCCACCGGCTCGCCGAGGCATTGCTCTGGGGACATATACGCCGGTGTGCCGATCAGCGCTGAACCGGTCAGCCTGATCGAAGCCTCCTTCCACAGGGCAAAGCCGAAGTCTGAAAGCAGGGCATTGCCTTCGTCATCTAATAAGATGTTAGACGTCTTGACATCGCGATGGACAACACCGTTCGTGTGCGCATACGCCAGCGCTACAGAAACCTGCTCGCTCAATCTCGCGCCCTTAACGGCCGAAAGTGAGCCTTCTGTGAGCCGATCCTGCAGCGTGCCGCCACGGAGGAAAGGCATCACGATATAAGGCGAACCTTGATATTTTCCGAAATCGAGGATGGGCACGATGTGGGGGTGATCGAGTTTCTGAAGCAGTTCAGTTTCGCGCTTGAAACGGGTCTTGAACTTTTTTTCCTGAAGCAGGAAATTAGCGAGCACCTTGATCGCGACGTGCCGCTGGTTTTCCAGGTCATACCCACGGTACACGACCGCCATCCCACCTCTCGCGATCTGCTCGAGGACATGGTATTGCTCAAGAGTCTGACCTGTTAGCTCAGCCATGGTTCGATTTCTGTTCGTCTCGCTCCGGAAAGGTTCAGGAGATGGATTTTAGCGTTGCCAGTGCTTGCTTTTCGATACCGTCAGTCTGCAGAATTACTTGCCTTAGCGTCCATGGTACTTCCCGAATAGGGAATCTCCCTATACGGGCATTTTCTTAGGTTTGACCTGAATTATTGAGATCGAATTATTTCGGGCATCCGGAGCTCATCCCAGAGCTTGTCGTATGAAGAAATCCCTGAGACGACTGTATTCATAGAAGGAGACATAAAAGTGGTGACTGGCCCGCGTAACAAGGAAAAATCTTTCCCGATAACATCATAGGAATTTCTCGGTCGCCGCTGCGCGGCTCTCTCGAAATGACAGGTTCCTAGCCAATGTCATTCTGAGGCACAAAGTGCCGAAGAATCTCGTTCCTGGCAGCAAGAACTCGTCTATCCGAAGAACGAGATGCTTCACGGAGTTTAGCCTGCGAAGTCCCCGACCAGAGGGAGTGGGAAGCGAAGCCGAATGGGTTCAGCATGACATGTTCCTGCAAACTGTCATATCTTCGCCGCTGCGCGGCCCTCTCGAAATGACAATCGGAAAGTACCGCTCTCAATGATTTCAATTTGTAGAGTGAAGGGAGCCTGATGCCCTCACTGTCACCTGTCCTGATATTTTTATAAAAGGAGTAATCGCGTTGGCATTTCTCGCGGGGATCAGTTCAGCCCTATAGACTAGCGTATTCATTCCTTTGACATCGTTAGGGGGCTGGCATTTGGTAGACCCCTTCGGCGGACTCGCATGAAATAACTAGTTTCAACATACGCATTCTGGGGCTAGAATAGAGACCGTAGCATAGCACGCAGATGGTAGTCAATCATAGTGATCTTCATAGGCGACCATCTGACTTCAAGATGTAAACTGAAGTTAGACCCTCGCCAAAAGGATATTCCAATGCGCTCCATACTCTTCATCATCCTTGGACTCGGTGCGATGATCCTCTCAGGTCGACCGCGGTTCAAGGCTCGCTCCTACCGTTTTTTTCGCTTGCTCGCGTTTGAGGCGTTGCTCCTGCTCGTTTTTGTAAACAGCCCATCATGGTTCTTTGCGCCTTTCTCAACCCAGCAAATCTTCTCCTGGGTTCTATTGCTCGGATCGGCAGCCCTCGCAATCCACGGTTTTTGGATGCTGCGCACGTATGGTAAGCCGACGGATGGGATCGAAACGACGACTCAACTTGTTGACTCTGGCATCTTCCGTTTCATCCGCCACCCACTTTATACATCGCTGCTTCTCTTTGGCTGGGGTGTTTTCCTTAAACACCCGACATGGAATGCAGCGGGGATCGCACTTGGCGCTACGGCGTTCTTGATGGCGACAACACTGTGTGAGGAAGAGGAGAATCTAGGGCGGTTCAGAGAGGCTTACGCAGAGTACCAGCAACACACGTGGCGAATGATCCCGTTTGTGTTCTAATGAGATCTGCTGCCCAGTCCCTCTGACCGCAGAAATTTCACTTAACGGAACGATCACGGATTCGATTCAAGGGAAACGACGACACTGAGTTTCCAAATCAGCCCCTTCATGGGTTATTAACGCCTAAATGAGGTCTTTGTGCGTGTAACTGAGACGATCTTCCTCGACGAACGGGAACTCACGGAACATTACATCCAATCGCCCGGCCCTGGAGGGCAGCATGTAAATAAGGCTGCGACCAGCGTCCAGTTGCGTTTCGATGTCCAGGGATCTACTTCCCTCCCGTCGGAAGTTAAAAACCGGTTGATGCAAATCGCGGGAAGGCGCCTGACCAAAGATGGAGTGCTCATAATCACTGCACATTCCTTCCGCTCGCGGGAGCGAAACCGGCAGGAGGCGCGCCAGCGATTGGCCCATTTGATCCGCCGGGCGACGCAGGTGCCCAAACGCAGGCTGAAGACCAGACCGCCGAGGGGCGCCAGAGAGAGACGTCTGCAAGATAAGAAGCGCCGCAGCACGAAGAAACGCTTGCGGCACCCACCACTCACGATCGATGATTGAAAGATTGGGGTTTACTTGGATCGAGTCTCAACAGGGAACTATCACTTAAGAATTTGGCCGTGGAGTGCAGCTTATGCTAGGAGCGATCGCGTGGGAGAGATTCGCCCCACTCACAGCTTCGATGTCTCCTGCCAGGGACCCGTCCCTGAGACGATCCTCGCCTTTCTCGAGTCTGGGTCTTTCGAAGATGCCGTTCGTAATGCGGTCTCACTCGGTGGGGACAGCGATACGTTGGCATGCATCACGGGCGGGATTGCCCAGGCATTCTACAAAGAGATCCCCGACAAAATCGCAACAGCCGTGCGTGGACGGCTGCCCAGGGAATTCATCCAGGTCATCGATTAATTTCAAGCAACTTTCAGTCTCTAGTATCTTTGGTTACGGCGCCGGCCAAGGGGTGAACTCCTGAAGGATCGACCCTCCGATGAACTCGCGCATTATCGAGTTGTCCGGGATCAACCTGGTGTCGATGGGCATGAACCAGTCCAGGAAGGTGAGCAGGCGTTTCGCCTCCACGTGTTCTTCCGTCCCGAAGGGAACCTGTCGGATCAAGGGTTCCGCAAGCGGCGCAAGGGCAGAGCCCTCATACATCAATGCAGAATTGAACATCACATCGGCGTTTTCCTGATATGGGAAGATATAGCGTTTCTCGCCGCGCCGCACAGACTCCCAGCGGCGGATCGTCTCTGTCGCAGAATACCCTCGCCGCGCAGCATCGCGCACAATGCGGCGGATGAGACGGGTATCCGTTGTGGATACTCGGTTCAAGCTATCTAAGTTGAGCTGTGTCAACGCGGATACATAAACTCGAAAGGTGTTCTCGGAAGGGATCTCCGGGATAAGCTCAGGATTAAGCCCGTGGATGCCCTCCAGAATAATCAACTGATCGAGAGCCAGCTGCACATCCTCTCCCGGCTCGCGTTTCCCCGTGATGAAATTATAATCTGGTATATGTACTCGCTCCCCCTGTATCAACTTCCGTAAGTCATGGTTTAATCGTTCAAGATCGAGCGCCTGGAGTGATTCGTAGTCATACTCGCCATCTTTATCAACCGGCGTCTTATCACGATCGACAAAATAATGATCCAATTCGAGCGGGAAGGGTGATAAACCTCGCACCAGCAGTTGGACCGAGAGCCGCTTCGAGAATGTTGTTTTGCCAGAAGCGGACGGACCGGCGACAAGGATCAAACGCGTTGTCCCGTGTTCCCCGGTAATTCTCGCCGCGATTTCGGCAATCCGCCCTTCGTGCAGGGCTTCAGACACGAGGATCACCTCCCTCGCCCGTCCGGCGAGGATGGCATCGTTCAACGCACCGATGCTGGAAATCCCCAAAGTATGCAGCCAGCTTCCATATTCCACGAATGTATCCAGCAGCTTCGAGTAATCCGGAAGCGGCAGGAGTTTTGTGGGTTTATGTCGCCTCGGAAAACGCAGCGTAAAGCCGCTGCCGGTTTTCTGCAGAGCGAACCATTGGAGATAACCAGTCGAGGGGACCATATATCCATGGTGGTAATCCCGATGTGACCCTAGATTGTATAAAACCAGGTGCGGTTTCTTCCGATGCGTCAGCAGTCTAACTTTATCTTTGTACGCTTTCTTGGTGAAGTGCTCGATCGCCTCATCCACTGAAGTTACCGTCTTAGCAAACGGCAGGTCTTCATCGACAAATTTCCGCATCCGCTCTTCAACCTTCTGAAGTTCTGCTTTGGTCAGCGGATCGTGGTCGCCCACTTCGCAGTAGTATCCACCCGAGGAGACGGAGTGATCCACGGTCAATTTCGCATGTGGATGGAGTTCTTCAAAGGAAGTAGCCAACAGAAAAGTCAATGAACGGCGGTAGATGCGCATGCCATCTGCTGACCCCATCGTGACCGGCCGAACACGGGAATCCATCTCGATCGGATACGTTAACTCACGCAGCTCGCCGTTGACCACAGCGCCTACGATCGGCGCACGCGGCGTGAGCGCTTTTAAGAAAGCCTCCAGTTGGCTTCCCCTTGGACCTTCCAAGATGCGATTGTCCGGCAAATGGATTTGAACGGTCTCCCGTTTCTTGACCTCACGGATGACCGCATCTGACTTACGGGCCATCATAAGAACCTCACTTCGATGAGGTTCATTCTACCGCATTCCACTTCTCTCTCGAAACTACCCTTGACCTCCAGCGAGTTCAGACTTCATTGAGAATGTTTTCATATAATACAGATAATCATTGCATCTTCTTGACCTCGGAATCATTGGGGAACCGAGGCCGCATTCTTCGTCTTGGGGACAAACCGCCTGCCCGGTCCCGGGCAGGCGGTTTGCTTCTTGGAACTCATTCAAATACTCATCCCGGAATTCGCCTTCCAAGGACAAATTTTCGTTATGATGTTTGGTCCAGATAGAGCGGCCGGCAACACAGCACCAACTGGCGCGCGGCTTGCACTTCATCCAATCTCCCGAAGGGCGTTTTATGGGGAGCGCTTTTCAGGATCTCTGGATCCTCGCGGGCTTCCTTTGCGATGGCCAGCATCGCTTCGATGAATGCGTCGAGACTCTCCTTGCTCTCCGTCTCGGTTGGCTCGATCATGAGCGCCTCGGGCACAATCAGCGGGAAGTAATTCGTCGGGGGATGGAAGCCGTAGTCCATCAACCGCTTGGCGATATCCAGGGCATGGATGTCAGGTGCATCCTCCCAGTGGCCTTCGGCGACGAACTCATGCATGCAGATGCGATCGAAGGGAACTTTGTAGGTATCGCGCAGTTTCGCCAGCAGGTAATTGGCGTTCAGTACAGCGTGATCGGATACCGCCCTCAGCCCAGCTTTCCCCAGCATGCGCATATAGGTGTATGCCCGTAAGATGACGCCGAAATGTCCATGGAAAGCCTTCACCCTGCCGATGCTCTTTTCAGGTGTAACAAGCCCATACAACGGGGGGCTGGCTTCATCGCCATCGTCAACAATGCCCACTACCGGATCTGGTAGAAAATCGACCAGTTTCTCGACAACACCGACGGGGCCCGAACCTGGACCGCCTCCGCCGTGCGGTGTGGAGAAGGTCTTATGGAGATTGTAGTGGAGCACGTCAATGCCGAGGTCGCCTGGTTTGACCACGCCGAGCAGGGCATTCATATTCGCCCCATCGCCGTAAATCAACCCGCCGCATCCATGGACCAGTTCAATAACTTCCTGAACATGTTCTTCGAAAAGCCCTAGCGTATTGGGGTTGGTGAGCATCAACCCAGCGACGCGTTCGTCACAGTGTTTCTTGAGCTCATCCAAGTCGATATTGCCGCGTTCGTCGGAGGGGATTTCGATCACCTCCATCCCGCTCATCGTCGTGCTTGCAGGGTTGGTCCCATGCGCCGAGTCGGGGATGAGGATCTTGTTACGTTCCTTTTCGCCGCGGTCAAGATGATATGCCCGGATGATGAGAATCCCCGTCAATTCTCCGTGTGCTCCCGCCGCTGGTTGGAGGCTCACGCCGTCAAACCCGCCGATCTCCATGAGCCAATCTTGGAGACCATACATCACCGCCAGGTTCCCCTGGGCTGTATCAGGATCTTGAAGCGGATGGGTTAATGCGAAACCGGGAAGACGGGCCATGTCTTCATTGACTTTGGGGTTGTACTTCATCGTACATGAACCCAGAGGGTAGAAGCCCGTATCTACACCGTAGTTTAATTGAGAGAGGCGCACAAAATGGCGCACGACGTCGTTCTCGGCAACTTCTGGCAGTGGCAAATCCTCCCGCAGAAAGCCCTCTGGAAGCTCCGCTTCGGGGACATCTATCGCCGGGAGTGATACACCTTTGCGACCGGGAGAGGATAACTCATAAATCAGAGGCTCAACCATTGGAAACCTCCTCCAGCGCAGCCACAAGGTCGTCGATCTCTTCCTTGGCGATCAGTTCCGTGACAGCGATCAACATATGGTCTTTCAGATCAGAATATTCCTGACCCAGATCATACCCACCGAGGATGTCCCACTCAAGCAGGCGCTCATTGATCTCCGCAACCGGTCGCGGGCATTTAACGACAAATTCATGGAAGAACGGATGCTTATTCCAGAGCTTAAAACCTTTCAGCGCATCGATCCGTTCTGCGGCGTAATGTGCCTTGTGATAGCAGAGTTCAGCGACCTTCCGCAGACCCTGCTTGCCCATCACACTCAGATACACGGCCGACGCCAGCGCCATTAAACCCTGATTGGTGCAGATATTCGATGTCGCTCGATCGCGGCGGATGTGCTGTTCGCGGGGGGTGAGCGTGAGCACAAAGCCACGCTGCCCGCGGTCATCTACTGTCTCACCCACCAGGCGCCCAGCCATCTTGCGGACGTATTTATCCTTCGTCGTGAAGATGCCCACGGTGGGCCCACCATAGGAAAGTGAAATACCAAGAGGTTGACCGTCACCGACGACGATGTCAGCACCGAAGTCGCCGGGGGGCACGAGCATACCCAGCGCCAGTGGATTAACCACGACACAGAAGAGCGCTCCGCTTGCCTGCGCGGCCGCTCCCAGAGCTGTGAGATCGGTGATATTGCCGAAGAAATCCGGGTACTGCACCGCCACGAGCGCGGTGTCCTCGTCCAGCATTTTTACAAGTTCTTGGGGTTCGGTCTCGCACTTCTCGTCGCCCGCGATCGTGAGCCCCATGCCCTGCGTGTATGTGCGCACGACCTGGCGATAGTGGGGATGGATCGCTGGAGAGACCACGATCTTGCTGCGCTTGCCGCGATGGTGATTCAGCGCCAGGATCACGGCCTCCGCCAATGCGGTCGCTCCATCGTAGTGGGAGGCATTGGAGACATCCATCCCGGTCAACTGGCTCATCAGGCTCTGATACTCAAAGATCGCCTGAAGCGTTCCCTGAGAGATTTCCGGCTGGTATGGAGTATAGGCCGTATAGAACTCGTTGCGGCGCAGGGTGTGGTCGACGACGGAGGGTATGAAGTGATTATATGCGCCGGCGCCCAAGAAACAGGATGTGTGGAAGACCTCTAAGTTAGCCTCCGAAAGTGCTTGCAGTTCCTGGGTGACCTCTAGCTCCGAGATTGGTCCGGGGAGGTCGAGATCGGGGAAACGCACGTTCTCGGGTATGGCCTTATACAGGTCATCTATACGATCCACGCCAATTACCGCCAGCATCTCCTCGCGGTCTTTATCGGTATGGGGAATGTAGGTCATTAGTGCTCCCGCTCCTCGTTGAATTTCTCATAGGCGTCCGCATCCATCAAGCCGTCCAGCTCCGATGGATCGCTGATCTCGAATTTCACCATCCAGGCCTCGCCGTATGGATCCGTGTTCACCAGTTCCGGGGTGTCAGCCAGGCTCTCGTTGATCTCCGTGATGACGCCGCTGATAGGCATATTCACATCGGCGGCTGCTTTCACCGATTCCACCGCTGAGTGGGATTCACCCTTCTGCAGAGATTCACCTACGGGTGGGTTGGTCTCGACGTAGACGATATCCGACAATTGATCCTGAGCGTAGTCGGAAATTCCAGTCGTGCCGATCTTCCCTTCGACTCGGACCCATTCGTCGCCCTCTGTGTACTTCAAATCCTTGGGATACTCCATGCTGACCTCCTTGAAAAATGGCTTTGGGGTTCTGCGCGCAGAGCATACACCGACTGGGGTGTGCGCCCTCTGTCATCAACCTGAGAGATTCGTCCCTTGCGGGGATTTGCCCCTTCGGTGTCCGGAGACTTTCCAGAGGTTCGGCCAGATTGGGTCCTTTTACCTGAGAGTTTCACCGCATGCCTGCACGCTTAGCTGCGGTTTGCCCCTTCGGTGCCCGTTGTTGCTGGGTCTCTCCCCGACCTGTGTATATTTGTAGCCTCATTCTACGAGAGGCATCAGAGGGAAGTCAAGGTTAATGATGAGCAGTAATGCTCAGGATGAGCCCCGTCAGTGACGTTATTTAACAGCTAAGATAGGTTATCTGAGTGACCGCAAGGACCAGTTTAAAGGTATTGTTGACTCCCGCTTCAATTGCAGTGTCGATCACTGCTTGTGAGTGTTGCAGGGATGCACCGTGCTCTGGAAGGAGGAATACTCATAGCGCAAAGAGCGGCGTGACGTCGGTTGTGCCGGTCTGCGCCGACACTTCTGTCCG
>DAOUDJ010000240.1:0-3714 GCA_034430795.1 Anaerolineales bacterium
CCTCCTCAGGAGGAACTTCTTGGAGAAGATTGTCGACACCTACTCTGATTAACCCAGCCATCGATTCCCCCCTCCGCTTTGCCAGCGCGCGTAAAGCATCAAGTTGGTCAGTTCTTAGATAGACCTGAAGCGGCTTCTTAGCTGTCTTGGTCACATTCCACCTCTCACTTGAGAATTATTCATCAATAATATTGATGGCGTTTATATTAACACAGCTTTTTTATACATTATATCTAGTATTATGATGTATATTCCCCTCTCTGTCAAGTTGTAGTGGCCGAAAAAGGATATCCGTCCTAGAAAACATACTTGGACATACTCCAAGCGGTACAATCACGGTCTTGAATTCATGACAGGGAAGGCAGACTGTGATTTCATCTCTTCGCCAATGCTCCAAATACATCTTGGATACTATTGCACAGCACATTCGACGATGGGTCAAGCCTGACAATCCGTCTCTATTCGCCAATACTGCGTTAGACCTTTCACGCAGCAAAGCCGAACTCATACTCGAGAACGCCTTTCTGCGACAGCAGCTCATCGTGCTCAATCGCCAGGTGATGCGCCCTGTCATTAAGCCGCGCGAGCGTGTCTTTCTGGTGGTGTTGGCCAGCGGGCTGCGATCCTGGAAACAGGCTCTTGCCATCGTTCAACCTGATACGCTTCTGCGCTGGCATCGCGACTTGTATCGCTGGTTGTGGAAGCGCAAATCCCGGATGAGGAAACAACCTGGTCGCCCACCACTCTCTGAAGAGATTGTGGCGCTCATTCAGCGCATGGCACGGGAAAATCGCACCTGGGGTGCCAAACGCATTCGTGGAGAACTGTTGAAGCTGGGATTGCACGCTGCGAAGAGCACGATCCAGCGCTATATCAAACAGATACGTGGTCCTGGTTCATCTCAGCAGACCTGGAGAACCTTCATCCACAACCATGCCCGCGAGATATGGGCCTGCGACATACTGCAGACCCATGATCTTTTCTTCCGTGCCATCTTCGTCTTCGTCATCATTGAATTGAGGAAACGCCGCATCGTTCACTTCGGGGTGACACGTCATCCCACCGACAGATGGCTGGCTCAACAGTTACGTGAAGCCACACCCTTCGGTACCGGTCCACGCTTCTTGATCCGTGACAATGACCGTAAATTTGGTTCTTCTTTTTCTCGTGTTGCTGTCGGGACGGGCATTGATGTGCTCCGCACTCCCTATCGCTCGCCTAAGGCCAATGCTATCTGCGAGCGCTTCCTGGGCAGTCTCCGGCGCGAATGTCTGGATCACTTTATCATCTTGAGTGAACGTCACCTGTATTACATCGTGAAGGAATACACCCGCTACTTCAACTACGCTCGACCTCACCAGGGCATCGACCAGCAGATTCCTTGCCAACCTGTGTGCCTGGACATGTCTGCTACCGGCGGTCAAGTTGTCTCATTGCCAGTACTGGGCGGTTTGCATCGCGATTATCAGCGACGCGCGGCTTGAGGGTCAACCTCGAGGTACTCTATCCCATTTTGAAGTGATTCAACCAGTTTAATAGCCTGGTTCTCATGCACACGATGCGATTCCTAATTCACATCCTCGGTGTGATCCCGCTGCGCCTATCTACTTGACAGGTATCTTTCTGATCCCCGCAAATTATGCTTCATCGACCTTGAACTCACGCGCAGATTAGTAATTCCCAACGGATTAACACCGGATTATGAACGGATGGTTATTTTCGGCCACTACAGGATCCTGAATCTGGCCAGGAACAAGATTTGGAAGAAGCCATTAACTTATTATCGGGCTTGAAAGAACAAACCCAGCATACAGTGAAAAATATCCGCCACATCGTTTACGCATTACGCCCCCCATCGCTCGATGATCTTGGCTTGGTGGCAGCAATTCAAGCTCACGTGGATCAACTTGTACTATCCAAACAAGGATTGAGTATTTCAATTGAGAATTCACTCCAAGACATACCCCGCTTCTCTGCCGCCGTCGAACTTGCGGCTTATCGAATCGTTCTTGAGGCGCTGACAAATGTAATCAACCACGCCCAAGCTCAGGAATGTCACGTGGTAATCATGGTTTCAGGTGCCGATGAATCACGCACACTTAAATTGGAAATAAACGACGATGGGATCGGGTTTCCGGAGAAAAATCGTCCGGGTATTGGTTTACCCTCCATGCGTGAAAGAGCGGAAGAACTAGGTGGGTCTTTTTCAATCATTCATGACAACAACAGAGGCTCGCGCGTTTTAGCAAATATCCCCCTGGACGCGAGGGATAGATAAGTAATGACCCTTATTCGCATCCTTATCGTCGATGACCATACCCTATTTAGAGATGGGCTGCGTGCCATTTTAAAAGCTGTGCCCGATATCGAGATCGTTGGCGAAGCTCTTTTTGGCCCGGCCATTGCCACCCGATTGACAAAATTCTTTAACGATCCGAACGGCAGGGCTAAACAATCCGCTTTCCCAGAGCTTACAGAACGAGAGTTCGAGGTTCTCGAACTCATCGCACGAGCCCGCAACAATCAAGAAATTGCTGAAACACTCAACATCTCGATGAAAACCGTCAGCAATCATATCTCGAATATCTTTAGCAAGCTTCAAGTAGCGGATAGAACCCAGGCGATTTTTAAGGCTCGGGATGCAGGTCTGGGGAACTCCAAGTAGTACGAAAAGAAGGGCTGTACTCTCCCTTTCAAAGTCTCATTCTCAAAAAACTGATACCAGTTATAATGAGAACGTAGCATAGCACGAAAGGTGTTAAGTTGCCCCCTCATATTTCGATAAGTGTGTAAAACCAGGCAATGCTCAATGTGCTTTCTGGTAATCTTCAGAAACTGCTTCCTTTAAGGCATCTGCAATCCAGGAGTTCAAACTTTTATTAGATAGTTTTGATTTGATGAAAATTACTTTGTGAAGATCAGATTCGAGTCGGAGCACAAACTTTCCGGAGAAAGGGCGCTCAGGTTCTTCACCTCTCTCAGCACAGAAATCCAAATAATCGTCGACAGAATCATGAAATTCTTTCAACAAATCATCCACACAATCAGCCTCAAAAGTGATTACATCCCGCAAGTTAATAACTTCTCCATGAAAAACTCTTGCATCAGGATCTAGATCAACTTTCGCAAAATATCCTTTGTATTCCATCATGGCTCAATTCCAGCTTCTTCTAGAAACCTTCTAACCGAACGCACCATACTCTTCGAAGCTTCTTTCTCAGGATGTGGACGGTGAAAAACTGCCTTCCTATCGTTCAATGCAACTCTAAGTCTCGATCCTTTTCCCTCAGTACAATTTGATCCGAGAGCAATTAGCAGTGTTTCAATATCGTTCCAATGAATATTCGCCCGCGTTGGCTCTGCAAATATCGACGACAATGTTGAATGGTGCTTCTTTCTTAGCGGCATAGTATCACTTTATAGTATCATTGTCAATATGTAAATCCCCATAACGGACCGCGCATAACCCTGTGATGGCCGAAAATGTACATCCGTTCTCGAAAATGTGCCAGAATATTCTCTGAGCGGTACAATCACGGTCTTGAATTCATGACAGGAAAGGCAGACCGTGATTTCATCTCTTCGCCAATGCTTCGGATACATCTTGAATACTATTGCACAGCATATTCAACGATGGGTCAAACTTAAGAACCCGTCTCTGTTCGCCGATGCCGTGTTCGATCTCACACGCAGTAAATCAGAACTCATGCTTGA
>DAOUDJ010000241.1:0-23805 GCA_034430795.1 Anaerolineales bacterium
ATACTTCACTGATGAACATGCGCTGACCTTCACCGTCGATCCAACGGGCGCACCGGGGAGTCAATGGGCAGAGGCTCGGCGTGGACCTGTTCGCCCGGCACTGAACTGGGAAATCACCGAGGTCGTGTGATAACCATGCTATCAACCCGGTCTTGGATCAAAGCGCTAGCCGGCCAGCTTCCCCTGACGGCAGAGTTGTACCAGAACCTTTTCGCGCGAGGGCGTCTGCCTGCGGATGGTTTTGAATTAAGCCGCCTCCAAGAACATTTGCTCTCCTGGACTGCCGCAGTCGCTGATATTCGACGGGTCGCACCGGTGGCTGAGCCTAAGCGCGTCGTGGTTTTCGGGTACCTCCATTGGTGGTTGGAGTACGCCACAGCGCTGGCCCTGATGCTGGCGGCGCAAGGCCATGAAGTAACGCTGGCATTCCTGCCGTACCGCCGTTGGACGGATGAAGTCACCGCGTTTGATGTCCGCCGCCAACGCACGTATATCCAGCGCGTTTTAACGCAAGCATCTCCAGTGCTGGAGTATCAGGATTTATCGGCGGTGCACCTCAGAGGGCTTCCAGAAGCTTTGGAACAATCGCTCCGTCAGTTATCCCACACGGATGTTCAATACACTTTGCAACGAGAAGATGTCAACTTGCAGGAAGGTAGTTCTGAGGAAGCTCTTTTTACATTACGGCTTCGTCGGAACCGAACTGCCGCTGCAGGGATTTACGATCTACTCAGCAAGGGTTCTTTCGATGCAATCGTGATCCCCAATGGGAGCATTTTGGAGTTCGGCGCGGTTTATCAAACCGCGCGCCATCTGGGTCTGACTTCAGTAACGTATGAGTTTGGAGAACAGAGTGGGCGCATGTGGTTGAGTCAGAACGATGAAGTGATGAGGCAGGATACGAAGGCACTCTGGGATGCAAGAGGGTCGATCCCCCTGGCTGAGGCTGAGCGAGATGAGCTTCACTCGCTCCTTCAAGCCCGACGAGGTGGAAGGCTGTGGGGGAATTTTAGTCGTCAATGGCAATCAGGGGATAGCCGCGGCGCATCGGGAGTCCGTCAGGTTTTAGGGCTAGATCCAGATCGACCCGTCGTTCTGCTGGCGACGAACGTCGTGGGCGACAGCCTGGCACTCAACCGTCAGATCTTTACGGATGGGATGTCAGATTGGCTGGAGCATACTGTTAAGTATTTCGCAGAGAGAGCTGATGCACAGCTCGTCGTCCGCGTCCATCCGGGTGAGCTATTAGGTGCAGGGCATCCCTCTATAGAAATCGTACGAAGCAGCCTCCCAGAGATGCCGGAATATGTCATTGTCGTTCCGCCCGAGTCAGAGATAAACACTTACGACCTGATTGAACTTGCCCATTTTGGTCTTGTCTACACTACAACTGCCGGTTTGGAGATGGCATTGAGCGGGGTGCCGGTCATCACCGCAGGACAAACCCATTATCGCAGTAAGGGTTTCACAGATGATCCTTTAGCTTTGGATGAATATCTTAACTTGATTGAACGTCGGCTCGCTGAACCACTTGGGCGCCGGTTGGAAGAGAACCAGGTAAACCTCGCCTGGCGGTACGCTTATCGTTTCTTCTTTGAGTTCCCTTTTCTGTTCCCCTGGCACTTGCTGCAGTTCTGGGATGATATTGCAGTGCATCCTCTGGAAGAGGTTATTCAATCAACCAGTGTTGAACCGTATCTGGAAACCCTGAATGTGTTCGCGGGTGAGCCGATAGACTGGCTGAAACATGGTATCGAATGAAGATGAGGTGGCGTTGATTAATTCTGAATCAGATATTAAACAGCGTGTTCGCGAGTTCTACGATTCAGTCGGCTGGCAGCAAATCGGCGATGATATCTATCAGAATGCTCGCTATGAAGATCTGCGACCGGTCTCACAGGAGTATATCCACCGCTGCCATTTGCGCGTTACACGGTATCTAAATCGAGAGGGTGAGTACCTCCTCGATGCTGGTTCGGGTCCGATCCAGTACCCGGAATACTTGGAGTATTCCTCCGGTTTCCGGTACCGCGTCTGCTTGGATATTTCCATTTTGGCTCTAAAGGAGGCAAGAGAACGGATCGGGAGCCATGGGCTGTTTGTCGTGGGTGATGTGGCCAATTTACCCTTTAAGCACGACGCCTTTGATGGGGTGGTCTCTCTGCATACGGTCCATCACTTGCCGGCAGAGGAGCAACGCCAGGCTTTCGAGGAGCTTTACCGTGTGCTTAGCGCTGGCAGTCGAGGAGTTGTTATTTACAGTTGGGGCGATCATGCACTCTTGGTTCGATTGACCCGGCTCCCCGTCCGATTTGCTTTTAGTCTGTTGAGACTATACCAACGTCGCAGACAAAAAGAGGATGAATATTCGCAACCGACGGGTGCAGATGAGTCTGACGAGGCAGGCCGGATGGTGCAACCTACGGGAACTTTTACGCATAAGCATGATTACGCTTGGGTGAAGCGGGAGTTACATGACCTCCCGGGCATGCAAGTTGTAGTTTGGAGGAGCGTAAGTACTGCCTTCCTTAGGGCATTCATCCACAGGCCATTTTTTGGTAAGTGGTGGCTCCGGGCACTTTATTTTTCGGAGGCGAGAGCTCCACATCTCTTAGGGCGGATAGGTCAATATCCCATGATCTTGTTTGAGAAGCAAGTGAAAGTTAAGGACATGTAATCGAGGTGAAACGCATGAACTGGAATGAAAAGGTCGTCCTGATAACAGGGGGAACGGGTTCCTTCGGTCGTAAATTTGCTAAGGTTATGCTCGATGATTACAAACCGGCGAAGCTGATCGTGTTTAGCCGGGATGAACTCAAGCAGTATGAGATGAAGGCTGCTGGTTTTGATGATCCGAGTCTACGGTATTTCATCGGAGACGTTCGCGATTTGATGCGATTGCGACGAGCGATGCAGGGGGTCGACGTTGTGGTCCATGCTGCCGCGCTCAAACAGGTGCTTGCCTGTGAATACAACCCCATCGAAGCCATCATGACCAACATCATTGGCGGGCGAAACGTCGTCGAAGCTGCGCTCGATACCGGCGTCGAGAAAGTGATGGCGCTGAGCACCGACAAGGCGGTAAACCCCATCAATCTGTATGGGGCGACGAAGCTAGCGGCGGAGAAACTATTCATCCAATCGAACGCGTATGCTGGGGGGACAGGGACGAGATTTTCATGCGTGCGTTACGGCAACGTTGTTGGCAGCAGGGGCAGTGTCGTCCCGGTCTTTGTAAAACAGCGGTCGGAGGGGCGGATCACAATCACAGACGAACGAATGACGCGCTTCTGGCTCTCCCTGGAGGAGGGAGTGCGTTTCACCATCCGGTGTATTGAGCAAATGGAGGGTGGGGAAGTATTTGTACCTAAAATCCCTTCGATGCGGGTTGTTGATCTTGCCAAGGCAATCGCCCCTGACACTGAGATTGAAGTGATCGGGATTCGTCCCGGGGAGAAACTGCACGAAGTATTAGTTTCAGAAGATGAAGCCCGACATACTCTTGAATTGGTGGATATGTACGTTGTTGAACCACCGGCAGCGTTATGGTTCGGTCACGGCTGGCGGGATCGCGGGAAACGACTGCCGGAGGGGTACCGATATACAAGCGACGGCAACGATCAATGGCTCGACGAGAGTAAAATCCGCGAACTCGTTGAACCGTTTGAGAATCAAACATCGGAGTGACGCTGAAGAATATGCCCCGTCTATTGATCACCGGCGCGAGCGGTTTACTTGGAGCCAATCTCGTCTTGACTGCGCACGAGGAACATGAGGTGATTGCGGTCTATCATCGGCATCCCATCGAACTGGAGGGGGTCCAGTCAGTGTCTGCTGACTTGTGTCAGCCGGGTAAGGCGAAGAAGTTGTTCGACCGTTTTCGACCGGATTGGGTTGTTCATTGTGCTGCGGCGACGGATGTAGATGCCTGTGAGGATGATTCGGATTCAGCCTTCCGATTAAACTCGACTATGGCCGGGTATGTCGCTGCCGCAGCAGCAGACACTCAAGCCCGATTAATTCATATCTCCACCGACGCTGTCTTCGACGGGGGGGCTTGGCATTATTCCGAATCAGATCCAACTGAGCCAGTGAACACCTATGGGAAAAGCAAACTTGCGGGCGAGAAGATGGTGACACAAGCCTATCCGCAAAGTACCATCGTCCGCACAAACATTTTTGGGTGGAATGCCCAACGGAAGTTCAGCTTAGCAGAATGGTTTCTCGATCGCTTGGAAAGGGGTGTGAACACCCCCGGATTTAGTAATGTATTTTTCTCACCAATTCTAGTCAATGATCTAATCGATCGGCTAATTCAGCTCTTGAAGATAAACCATTCTGAGATTATCCACCTGGCAGGTGCCGATTGCATCAGCAAGTATGAGTTCGGGAAAGAGTTGGCGGTAATTTTCCAGTTGGATCCTGAACTAGTAGATCCCGTGAGTAGTGAAAATGCAGGGCTAAAGTCTCCCCGGGCAAAACGACTATGCTTGCGAAGTGAAAACATCGCGCGTGTATTCGATTCAAATCCCGCCGGGGTTAAGGAAGGGTTGCATCGCCTGAAATCACTTCGCGAAGAAGGTTATACCAATCGACTGAGAAGTATGGTCCAATCGAATGGTCAGTGAAGGTGTTTCTTGGTAGGCTGAAATCCCCTAAGGAGGGACGGGGACGCTGCTGGAGAGGTGGATCCTTAGATGAAAGTCCAGATGTTTATAGAATACCGACCCATGAGTCAGTCGGGATCGAGCACTGGTGATGATGATAAATTATCGGATGTGTCAAGGTAGAGATTAATGAGCGAGTTGAGAATGTACGCAAGTCGAACCAAGCATAGGATAAAAGCCGGAATCGTGCGACTGGGAAGGCGCTTCCAGTATCCAAATGATCGAATCTCGGATCTTCCAATCGTTTTTGGAAACGCGATGGCGAAAGCCGGCTCTCACATTCTATTGCAATATCTTGAGGGTCTTAGTTTATTTACCCCGTTGATTATTGGTGATCCATACCCGATTCGAACCATAACCGCTTCAGGCAGGAGACGCTCAGATGAAGAGGTCTGCTTGGATCTAAGGCGTTTGCGACAGGGGGATATTGGCTGGGGTTATTTGCCAGGAAAGGAAATCTTCATTCGCGAAATTGTCAGAGATGGCAGAATTAATTACTTTATCTATCGCGATCCGAGAGATAAGATTATCTCGCATATTTTTTTTGCGATGGAGATCCATAAAAGTCACGCGATGAGGGAATACTATTTCTCTCTTCCTTCCATGGAGGAAAGGATCACGGCGACAATAAAGGGTGTTCCAGGATTTATTCAGAACATTCGCGCCAGTTACGAAAGCTACCTGGCGTGGTTCGACCAACCAGACGTGTTAACAATATCATTTGAGGATCTTGTAAACAGTCGAAAGGAATCGCTTTCTCGCATGATTGCTCATCTTGAGCGAAACAATTTCACCATCACTTTAGAGAAGACCGTTGCCTTTGATGTTCTAAATCAAGCCATGTCGCCCGATCGATCATCCACCTTTCGCACAGGGCAATCTGGAGGTTGGAGCGAACATTTTTCGAAAAGAAACATTGAATTATTCAAGGAAGTGACAGGAGATTTGCTCGTCAAATTGGGTTATGAGGTATCGGAGAATTGGTGAGAGAATT
This sequence comes from Anaerolineales bacterium, assembly GCA_034430795.1. Classification (GTDB taxonomy): domain Bacteria; phylum Chloroflexota; class Anaerolineae; order Anaerolineales; family E44-bin32; genus E44-bin32. The sequence goes on from DAOUDJ010000241.1 coordinate 5,662, forward strand.
TTTTCACGAGAGATTGATGCATCCAATCTATTCCATGTTGAGATTGGGGAGGGTTAATCGATATGGCTAAGGTTCAAATCGAAGATCGTTGGATTGGGAATGCCCACCCTACCTATTTTATCGCTGACATCGCCGCGAATCATGACGGCGACTTAGAACGGGCTAAGATGCTTATCCGAATGGCGAAGGAAGCAGGTGCAGAAGCGGCGAAATTCCAGAACTTCAGCGCGCCGAAAATTGTTTCGGACTACGGTTTCAAGACCTTGGGCGGTCAATTATCCCATCAGGCCAAATGGAAGAAATCTGTGTTCGAGGTCTATCAAGACGCCTCCGTCCCCTGGGATTGGACCCCCATCTTGAAGGAAAAGTGCGATAAGGTGGGCATTCACTATTTCTCATCTCCCTATGATTTTGAAACCATCGACATGCTTGAACCCTTTATCCCAGCCTTTAAGGCGGGTTCTGGTTTGATGAGCTGGCCGGAATCTCTTGTATATATGGCCTCAAAAGGAAAGCCCCTGATCATGGCTACAGGAGCGAGTGATTTGGGCGAAGTGATAGAGAACGTGAGCGCTGTTCTGGTAGTAAATCCTGATCTCGTGTTGATGCAATGCAACACCAACTACACCGCCAGCCTTGAAAACTTCGATCATATCCACTTGAATGTTCTGAAGACGTACGCATCGCTCTTCCCGGATGTTGTCTTGGGTTTATCGGACCACACCCCGGGTCACGCGACGGTTCTCGGAGCTGTCACCTTGGGGGCGAGGGTAGTTGAGAAGCATTTTACCGATGACAACAACCGCGAGGGTCCAGACCATAAATTTGCCATGGACCCAGATGCCTGGGCGGAGATGATTGAGCGAACCCGCGAACTCGAGCGCGCCCTTGGTTCTCCGGTTAAACGTGTAGCAAAAAACGAGAAGGAGACGGTGGTACTTCAACGTCGATGCTTGAGGGCGGCGCGCGACATCAAAATAGATGATGTGATCACGATAGAAATGATCGATGTTCTGCGACCAGCCACACCAGGCGCGATCCCACCTAAGGAGATCGAGGCCGTTGTTGGCACAAAGGCAGCTGTAGACATCCCGGCGGGTGAGGCGCTGATTTGGACGAAGCTGGTGGGCGATTGAGGGTTCTATATTTTACCCGCGGCTTCGGGCCGCATGATCGGCGTTTTGTCTCCGCCTTGCTTGAGATGGGGTACGAAGTTACGTATCTTGGCTTGGTCGCCAAAAGGGAAGGCCTAACCGGGAGCACGTTTTCTAACCGTGTCCATATAGAGGAAGATCTCGCTGTGGATAGTGATCCTGGATGGATTGATCTGATAAAACTGATTCCGAAGACGAGGAAAATCCTCGAGCGGATTCGTCCGGATATAGTCCATGCTGGACCGATCCAGAAATCGGCACTGCTGGTCGCTTTAGCGGGTTACCATCCACACGTCAGCATGTCGTGGGGGTCAGATTTACTGATGGATGCTCGCTGTGGGCTTGGGCGATGGGGGGCGAAACTCACGCTTAACCGTAGTGATGCATTGTTGTGCGATTGCCAAGCGGTGAAGGAGCGAGCGCAGGCTTTGGGTATGTCGCAGGAGCGGATCGTAGTTTTCCCATGGGGTGTGAATCTCAGTCATTTTAATCCGCAAGGCTCCTCTGAAGCGCGTCAGAAATTAGGCTGGGGGCCGGATTTCGTCCTGTTATCCGCGCGCATGTGGGAGCCGATTTATGGCGTTGATCTCCTGGTAAAGGCATTCGTCCAAGCGGCGCAGCGGCTCCCCGATCTTAGGTTAATTATGCTCGGCGAAGGCGCTCAACGCACTGCGATCTATGATTTATTGGCAGATACCGGACTAGAAGGAAGAGTTCATTTCGCGGGGATGATTGCGCACGCTTCTCTACCGGATTACTATCGCTCGGCGGATATATACATCAGTGCTTCATATAGTGATGGCAGCTCGGTGTCCCTTCTGGAAGCGATGGCTTGTGGCTTGCCATCCGTGGTTTCCAATATCCCCGGCAACATGGAATGGGTGACGGATGGTCATACGGGGTGGTCTTTTGCGCGTGGAGCGGTTGAGGAGTTGACCCAGGGGATTTTCACAGCGGTCCAACATAAGGATGATTTGAGGTCGATGGGGCAGATTGCTCGGGATGTGGTTGAGGTGCGAGCGGATTGGAACAAGAATTACCCAAAGATGATCGAGGCGTATCAGATGGCGATCGAGTACGCGAACAGAGGCGTAATGTGAATAAGCCCCGAGTGGTAGGGATCATCCAGGCTCGCATGATTTCCAGCCGTCTTCCGGGAAAGGTCTTGCTGGATATCGCCGGTGAGCCCATGCTCATGAGGGTTTTTACCCGAGCTAGACGGGCGAAACAACTCGACGAAGTGGTTATTGCTACGAGTGTGGATATTGATGATGAGCCGATTGCGCGCTTATGCGAGGAGAGAGGCGTCCCATATTCGCGCGGAAGCGCTGTGGATGTGCTCGATCGCTTCAAGAATGCTGCCCGAGAGTATAGAGCGGAGATCGTCGTCAGGCTCACGGCAGATTGCCCTGTGATCGATCCGGATTTGATTGATCAAACTGTAGATGCATTTCTCGCCTCTGATCCGCCGGCTGATTTAGCCGTCAACCGCTTGCCGTGGGATCGGACATTCCCGATTGGGCTTGATACAGAGGTGTGTGGTCGCTCCACACTGGAAATCGCCTGGCGTGAAGCAGATGAACCGCACCAGCGTGAACATGTCATGCCATTCTTTTACGAGAACCCTGAACGCTTCCACATCTTGCATGTTCGGAACGATAAGGATTACGGTCGATTGCGCTGGACAGTGGATACCGCAGAGGATCTGACTTTCATCCGTGAAATCTACGCTCGCTTTGATGGGCGTGATGATTTCACTTGGCGTGAGGTATTAGCATTGCTTGTGAAGGAACCTGAACTTGCGGAGATCAACGCACATGTCCAGCATAAGTCACACCTGGATGTTGGTTGAAATGATTGGGTTCATCGGCGGAAAACTCCGGGGAATAAACTTTGATGCTGACGATATTCAGCGCGCCTAAACCTTTTTCTGACCCGCATATTGCGCGAATACAGCGAAACGCAATCGCTTCCTGGCTGCACTTGGGTGAGGAAGTTGAGATCCTGCTTATTGGAGACGAGCCAGGGTTGTCGGAAGTAGGAGCTGAATTCGGGGTTAAGGTGCTTCGCGATGTAGAGAGGAACGAGGAAGGCACCCCACTCATCTCATCAATATTCCAAATGGCGAGCAGGGAATCGCGACACCCCTTTCTCTGCTATGTGAACGCCGATATCCTGCTTTTTGAAGATCTCATAGACGCAGTTCAATATATCTCATCCCGGTTCAATGATTTTCTTATCCTTGGACAACGATGGGATCTTGATCTCGAGTGGGAGCTAACCTTTGACGAGGGTTGGCAGCGGAGATTAATGGAGGAAGTACAATCACGAGGACGAACACATCCGCCTATGGGGAGTGATTACTTCATCTTTCGGAAGGAGTTGTTTCAAGACATCCCAGCCTTCGCGCTAGGTAGGGCGGGGTGGGATAATTGGATGATCTACGCGGGACGGAGAGCCGGCGTCCCGGTCGTCGATGCCAGTGAAAGGATTACCGTGATCCATCAGAATCATGATTATCAACATCTTCCGAATAACCAGCCCCACTACCGCCTGCCGGAAAGCTTGCGCAATATTGAGTTGGGTGGTGGCCATGAGACTATATTTAACCTATCGGATGCGACCTGGCGCTTGGGCCCTAAATCACTGCTTCGGAATCATCCAATCCGGATAGGTCTTAGACGCTGGATGGAAACGGAATGTATCAGCCGATTTGGACCAGGGCGATCGACGCGGGTGATTCTGAGACTTCTACACCCGATCCAGACTCTCCGTCAGTCGACGATTGTCTTGTGGCGAAGAATGAACGGCAAGGAAGCAAGTTCGGAAAATTCACCTACCATAGATGGGAGTCGAGGATCTTAAGATGGGGCGAGTAGGAATGAACCCGGCGCGGAACCGGGTGAGCGATTATCGACCTGCCAAAGTAACCCTGGCTGTGCTGACCTCAATTCCACATCACGTTGGGTACTTCAGCGGACGTTTCGATGTCCTGAAGCTCTGCCTGGCTAGTCTGGTGAAACATACGGAAGAGCCCCACGACTTACTGGTCTTCGATAATGCCAGTTGTGGAGAAGTCAAAGACTTCCTCCGAGACCTGCAAGAGCAGGGAGTGATCCGCTTCCTGGTGAGCAGCAGTGAAAATGTCGGAAAACTCGGTGCCTTGCAGCTTATTGCTCAAGTCGCGCCAGGAGAGATCATCGCCTATTGCGATGATGATACCTTTTTCTACCCCGGATGGCTTCCGGCTCATATTGAGCTGATGGAGTGTTTCCCTAACGTGGGTGTAGTCAGTGGGATGATATGGCGCACATTGTATGATCACGGTATACGCGGGAACATGCGGATGGCAGAACGTTATCCGGATATTGATCTAATATACGGACAGAATATACCTGAGCAATGGGAAATCGACTATGCGATCTCTTTGGGTCGTGATCTTCAACCCCATTTAGATCTCATACGGCAATTGGAGGACATCATCATTGAGCGGGATGGTGTTCGTGCCTTTGCCGCAGCGGGACACAGTCAGTTTGTCATCCGCAAGGAGATCTTACAGCGGTTTCTCCCTGGTCAATGGACGGGCAGGATGATGGGGGGAATGATGGACTTTGATAACGCGGTGGCGGAAGCCGGCTACTTGCGGCTTTCAACATACGAGCGGACAACCCGGAATATCGGTGGGTTGATTACAGAGGACATCGTGGAAGAAGCTAAGCGATTATCCTTGCCCATTGATGAGAAATCCTGGGAGAACGCTAATATTCGGAAAGCCTCAATAGCTACAAGGTTACTCCGCTGGAATCCCATCCGCTGGTTCCTGCAAGGGCTTTATAATCGGCTCTTCTGGCTACTTTCTAATCAATCGGGGGAGTGGTTCGACGAGGAAAAGCCATTGGAGAACCAAGCAGAATAATAAAAGCAGGCGATCCTGCAGCGAGATCCCAAATCGAACGGAGTCTCGGAGGGTGCGATTTATTTATGGGTGTAATTTTTCAGGGAGAGAGCATGGTTGAAAAGGCGTTGAATTAGGTATGAGAAAGGGACAAAACCCAGCCAAATTTGTCAAATATGTTGCCAAACCGGAGCGTATCACGGTCGCGGTCCTTACATATATCCCATTCTTAAGCGGTTACTATGCCGAATCTCTGGACGTTCTGACAGCCTGCCTTAACAGCCTTTGGCGAAACACCAATCTCCCCTTTGATCTTATGATATTTGATAACGGAAGCTGTCCTGAGGTCGTAGGTTATTTACAACATTCATTTCAGGAAGGGAGAATTCAATACCTAATTCTCTCTGAGAAGAATCTGGGCAAGGGGGGCGCTTGGAACGTTATTTTCGAAGCTGCTCCTGGTGAGATTCTTGCCTATACAGATAGCGACGCCTATTTCCATTCCGGCTGGTTAGAAGCTTCCGTTGAAATCCTTGAGATGTTCCCTAACGTGGGAATGGTCACAAGCCGACCTTTTCGAACGCCACCAGAACTATTCTCAAAGACCATCGCGTGGGCAGAGGCCGAACCTGATGTAGATATTGAACGCGGTCAATATATCCCATGGGAAGCTTTCCGGGAGTTCGATATGAGCTTGGGGCAAGATGAAGATGAAGTGCGGACACGATACACTTCTACGGAGGATGTCCGTCTCACTTATCGGGGCGCTACTGCCCAAGTGGGAGCGTCCCATTGGCAGTTTGTCGCGTGGAAGTCCGTTATTCGTCAATTTACGCCATTCGAGATGGATCGACCGATGGGCCAGGTTCGAGAGTTAGATCGGTTGGTGGACCAAGCCGGATTGCTTCGCCTCATGACGTCCGAGCCTTTGGCGATGAACATGAGCAACACACTGCAATCGATCCCTGACGAGGGTACTTCTCGCGGCTCTGATGTTCAGTCTCGTTCTCTAGGCATGATGATCTTGGAAATTCCACTTATTGAACGGTTGTTGCTCTTCATCTACAACCGCATCTTCCAATGGTATTACTCAAAATAAAGCATTGAAGAAGTTTGCGGAATCTAAGGATTGGAATGGGAAGCAAAACGGTATTTATTACGGCAGATCACGGCCTGGCCATTGTTTACTTCTTGCAGACGGAAGTTTATAAAACGCTGCAGAACGGCGGCGCCGAAATCGTGGTTCTGACGGATGATGGCCTCGTCGAACGTATTACGCAGCGCTTCAAGGATACAGGAGTGATTATTGAGGGGATGCGTCTGGCGCAGGTGCGGGAGTACGAGAGAGTCTCTTCAGACTTACAGTGGTGGCTCGGCTTTCTGCGCAGGGTAGGGGGCTCGAATCGAATCAACACCACGGCGATGGATAGCTATGTTGACCAGGTTTTAATTGAGGCTTCCCCACGGCAGGTTCCTGTCCTGCCTTTTGCATGGCTGTTCTTAGTGCTATTACGCCGCTCTGCACGGGTTCGCCAGGCTCTTGTGTACTATCAACGGAAGTTCACAGCGAATATCTATGATGATCTTTTTGAGCGATATCAACCCAACCTTGTCGTCGGGAGCACACCAGGATGGCGGCAGGACCGCTATCTACTTCGAGAGGCGGCCGCGCGTGGAGTGCGCACCGCCTCGGTTATTGTCGGCTGGGATAATCCGAGCAGCTACAGCCTATCGGGAGCGCCCGTTGACAGCATTACCTGCTGGTCTGATATACAGAAGGAAGAGCTAATACTTGGATCCGATTGGCTTCCAGAGCAAGTGAGTATTGGAGGAATCCCTATCTATGACGGGTACTTCAAGAATCAGTGGTTGATGCCGCGCGAGGAATATTTCAGGTTGCACGGTTTGGATCCTGATCGAAAGTTGCTTTCCTACGCATGCAGCTTTATTAGCTTCTCACCGAATTATCAGAATATCGAAGCCTTGGCGGAATTGATCTCTTCAGATGCTCTTGTCGAACCGTCCCAGTTGCTGGTCAGGTTACATCCGAATCACTTCTGGGATAATTGGCTGTTTCAAGATGAGCGAGAGCGGATTTACAAGCTGGCGAGTGAACTGCCTCATGTGCATGTTGTAGAGCCGGTGCCGATCGGCGGCGAACTTGGCTACTATTCCGGTGAGGACATGCCTGAGAAGGCGTCAATGATGGCACACGCGGACGTCTTCCTCACTGTGTACTCAACCATGGTAGTTGAAGCGGCGATCCATGATCGACCGGTCGTGAGTGTGTGCATCGACGCACCCAGGGGGTGGGGATACGTCCGAAAGTTTTATCTACGGAAATATTCCCTTCCGCTCTCGAAAATAGGCGACTGGCCCACGCATGACCGATTCCGAAAATCGGGCGCGGGAAAAGTTGTTTATGATATTTCACAACTGCAGGAAGCTATCAATAGCTATTTAAAACATCCGGGTGCCGACTCAGAGAATCGAAGATCCTTTATCGAGCGTGAGGTGACGTTCACAGATGGCAGTGCAGGTCAGCGAACAGGCGAGATACTGCTTTCGTTGCTTGAGGGCGGAGCAACATGAAATTCATGCTCGCTGGTCTGGGTTCAATTGGCCGCCGACACTTGAGAAATCTCAAGGCGTTAGGCGAGCAAGACATTGTGCTCTACCGTTCGGGTCGGAGTACGCTTCAAGATGATGAGTTAGATGGATACATCGCGGAAACAGGACTCGATGCTGCTTTAGCCCATAAACCTGATGCTGTAATCGTGTCCAATCCAACGGCTTTGCATCTCGATGTGGCCATCCCAGCGGCCGAAGCGGGTTGTCATCTCTTGCTCGAGAAACCCGTCTCGCACAACCTGGAGCGCGTGGATGACCTGCTAGCGGCAGTTAAGCGCGGCGGTGGCAAGGTGTTGGTTGGCTATCAGTTTCGCTTCCATCCCGGGCTGCAGGCAGTGAAGCGATGGTTGATGGAAGGGTTGATTGGCAAACCGATCAGCGCGCACGCCCATTGGGGGGAGTACCTGCCTGACTGGCACCCAGGGGAGGATTATCGCCAATCCTACGCCGCTCGTAGAGATCTTGGTGGTGGGGTGGTCCTAACCCTTTGCCATCCCTTCGATTATCTGCGCTGGCTGATGGGTGAGGTAGTTTCAGCAACAAGTTGGACCGGTCAAGTAGGGGAGCTAGATCTCGAGGTCGAAGATATTGCGGAAGCGATCCTCGAATTCGATTCGGGAGCGGTTGGGCACGTCCATTTAGATTACTTCCAGAGACCGCCCGCACACACCCTCGAGATTGTTGGGACAGAGGGCATGGTTCGCTGGGATAATGAAGAAGGGCATGCGAGTATCTATCAGAGTGTAGAAGGTCGATGGCAAAGCAGCTCACTTCCTGATGGCTTTGAGCGGAACGCTCTATTCATCGCTGAGATGAAGCACTTTATCGATGTCGCCAGAAGTAATGCAGAACCAGTGTGTCCTTTAGATGATGGAGTCCGAACTCTAAAGGTAGCACTCGCAGTTCTTTCGTCTGAAAATGGAGATCTACTTTAAATTGTTGAGAATCGATAAAGATTTACGTACATTTCCAGAGAGTAGGATAACTTCTTCTCTTGTTGAAAAACATGAAGTGTTTAAATCTCAGTGGATGACAAATATTCATAACGTATGGAGCGCCAAACTTGAAAGTGGAAAAGATGGATAGGAGAACATCAGCGGTTAGAAATATTACCAAATATTGGGGGTTAATATCCATTGCTGCACTTTGTATTTTGGGCGTGATCTTGATCCTTTACTTCACTCGTTCAAGCCCTGGAATGAGCGGCGATTCTGTCTGGTATGTGATGGGTGCAGACAATATGCTGGTGGGCAATGGTTACAGTAGGACGTCCGGGGGGGGCGAGATCAAGCCGATCGTAGGGTTCCCGCCGTTCTTCTCGATCGTGCTTGCCGGTTTAGGATCCCTGGGTTTCGAATTGATTGAGGGCTCGAGATGGGTAAATGCGCTCATGTTCGGAGTGAGTGCTTTCCTCACTTGGAGACTCATCTATCAATATACAGAGTCGAAGGGGGTTTCATTAGCCGGTGCGGTCTTGTTCTTAGGGAGCTCGTCGCTCATTAAATACCACAGCTGGGTGATGTCGGAGGGGCTTTACATCCTCTTGCAACTCACCGTCTTCTCTTTACTCATCGCATATATTAATTCTGAAAAAAAGATCATATGGGTATTAGCGGCTGTAATAACTGGAGCGGGGATACTTACAAAGTATATCGGTTTCAGCCTTCTGTTTTCTGGGGCACTTACCTTATTATTCTTTAGTGAGAAAGACCGAAAAACGAATATCATTAATTCGCTTCTTTATATCTCCGTTGCATCCTTGCCGATTGTGGTTTGGTTTATAAGGAACTCCACACTGGGTAGTAACCTCACGAACAGAATCTTTACTTATCACCCGATGAGATTGGATTTGCTGAGCGTATATCAAAATGAAATTGGAAATTGGTTTCTTTTTCATAGGTTTTTCTCTTGGGGGCAGAGATTTCTTGCAGTCGCGTTTATTGCAACAGTAGGACCACTAGGCTTTTTGTACACGCAGATCAGGGAATGGCGATTAAAACAACCCAAACAACAAAATCGGGCTCGCGCACTCCCATGGCTGCTTATATTCTATACCCTAGCCTTCTTGACAATAATTGTAGTAAATTCAGCATTTCTGGATGCTGCCACAACACCGTCAGCTCCAGAGAGATATCTTGCACCTTTGTATGTCACATCGATAATCCTTATTCTTATTACAACGTATGATCTTATGAGACATTCGCGAATAAAAACTATACTGGCCCCCACTCTGGCGATGCTTCTAGTAGCCATCGGGTTTTTACATGTCCTAAACTCTATGAACCTTTATGGAGAAAATGGAGTTGATTTAGGGTATCTCTCATTAAGAGTGCAGAATCCAAGTCTGGTTGCAGGGTTGCGAGGTATCGACCAGGATCGATTATTATATTCAGATAACCCTGAGCGGACATACGTGCTTACAGGTAGAACGGCGTATTTTTTCCCCGTCGAATATAGTAGATATACACAGAAGACAAACCTAAATTATTTTGAGCAGATCGCGAAAATACGCGCTGGACTGCAGGCAGGCGGCAGGCTTATCATATTCGGGGATATCGAAGAAGATCGAGACGGAGTAACCGATCTTCTCGATTTGGTAATCTTGGAATCATTTCAGGGTGTGACTGTCTATGGTTATCGGGATAATTGATTAGAGGCTCTTCAGAACATCCGGGCTGGTCAGTATCAGGCTGGTGGTTTGGACAGAGAAATGGAAGTTGTAACGGATCTCAATTCCTGTGTATGTACAATCATATTGAGTAGAAGGTAAGCGAGCCAGTGAAGATGCTTAATCGAGGTTGAGTAACTATGCCCAAAGAGACGATTCAAGAATCTCACATACGGGAAATTTCCGTGGTCCTTCCTATCTTTAATGAGGCAGGCACAATCTATGATGTGATAGTAAATGTGATTAAGAAGCTTAAGGCAGAAGGTGCTGACTTCGAGGTCATTGCTGTCGATGATGGTTCAACGGACGGGACGCCCGAGCAATTGAAAGCGCTTCGGAAGATATACCCGAATCATGTAAGGGTTGTACGGCATCTAATCAACCGTGGTAATGGTGCAGCTCTAAGGTCTGGAACGCGAATTGCGAAGGGCTCAATCATTGTATATATGGATGCGGATGGGCAGCATACGCCCGATGATATTCACAAGTTACTCGATTTGATTCCTCCATATGACTTGGTTATTGGTTCACGCACCAAAGAGTATCAAAGCAGTTGGTATCGAAGGGTAGCAAATAATTTCTACAACCGATTTGCAAGCTGGTTATCGCAAACTGAGGTAAAAGATTTAACCTCCGGATTTCGCGCAATGCGGCGTGAGGCTGTCGTGCATTTTCTTCCATTATTCCCGAATGGTTTCTCTGCGCCAACGACTACGACGCTGGCATTTCTCAAAGCTGGTTACAATGTTGCCTTTCTACCCATACATGTTGGCAAGAGAACTGCAGGAAAAAGCAAAATTAATATTTGGAGTGATGGTGCGCAGTTCCTTTTGATTATCTTGAGGATGATCATGCTTTATGATCCGCTGAGGATCTTCTTCCCAGCGGGTGTAATACTTATCTTCCTTGGATTCTTAGCAGGGTTTGCGGGGATATTGAATGCTCATCGGTTGGTCTTGTCCAACTCCGCGATTTTACTTTTCCTAACAGCGATCCTGACCTGGCTCTTAGGATTAATCGCAAGTCAGGTGGCGAGCACATTAATTCATTATCATGGTGATGAAACGATTATTGTTGATGATTCCCCTTATAATCTCAGCTCATCCGGCTGACAATCGATCGAGCTTTTTGATAGGAATTAGCACCTAAAGTGTCGACTGCTTTATCGATCTCCCTCTGCTGAGAGGATAATTTCTCGATATCCATGAATAAACAAGTTGAGACACTATTATCAGCGGGAGGATGTGGTTTAATTTTCATCTCATTCCGCAACAGGGCATCTTTGAAAAGGTTGTGGAGCTAATGGAAATATGGTGTGAATCTTGCGCATGCTAGTTGGATATTTTCTCGGCGAGAACGAAAGTCCAAAGTACAGGGGTTTCAACTTGTACGATCTTAAAGTGTTCGCTGACAAATGTCTTGAAACCCCGTACCGACCAGTGGTTGATGTGTTCGGGAGTGTTTCCAAGATCGCGGATGTATTTTAATCTAGCGAGGTTGCCAATTCGCCACCATGGTTCATTAGGGACACTTGCAAGCAGAAATTTGCTAGTAACTCGAGAAGCCTCGCGGAGTACGATGTCTGGATCGCCCACATGTTCTAGAACTTCAAGGATCATGACAAAATCAAAAGAATTATCATCATAAGGAAGTTCTTGCGCGTTTCCAATGGCGAAAGGGATATCCCCGGACCGGCTCTTTGCTAAGTATATCCGTGCGGGGTCTAAGTCTAACCCTGTTGATGGAGCGCGATGAGAGGGGCGGAGCTGTTCCAAAACCTTACCCTCGCCACAGCCAACGTCCAAGATCCTATTTGGTGAGATTGAGCCTACGAACATGTCTATGGTTTGGAAGAAGCGGGAATTAGCATACCGAACGATAAAACTGGAGTCATGGTATTTAGCTTGATATGCTGCCAAGTTTTCACTTGACTCGCGCTTTTGCATATTATTGTGCTCCACTCTTTTCATGCTTAGATTATTGCCATCGGCAAATCATAACGTATTTCTGGCATTCATAAAACATGAGCCAACCGTTATGACCCTAAATGGTTCACGGGGCCACGGCGAGAAGGTACTCCTGGTTTGCATTTGTTGGTTTCCGCAGAATTGTCTCTATCTGAAGAAACTCCACAACCGTGACATCTTCTGATGGTTACTTAAGTTATGGGTTTAAAGCATCAACAATGTTGTATTTATAGGGGGTATCATAGGTTGAGAATAAGGCGATATCCTCAATTAACTCGATATCCTCATTGAAGTAGTACTGGAAAATCAGGCGGAAGGTATTTACCGGGGAGATTGAGTCGTAAAGCAGCTGTTCTCCGCCATCTGGTAAATAATATGCATTAAGGATCGACATCCTGTGAACACGTGTTGAACCTGGAATCCCATGATCGCCTTGGAGAATGATAATTGAATTGCCCGGGAACGATTGGATTTCTTCAATGACTTCAATGACCCGATTATTTACAAATTGAACTGAACGGATAAAACCAATCGCATCTTCATCGTCTGGTTGATCATCAGGTATGCTTGATCCACTTCCCAAGGTGTCCAAGCTGATGAATTCACCAGTTGGTCCAAACACAAACGGCGGGTGTGGTGACATGATGTGCGCAAAGACAAAAATCGAGTTTTCGTTCTCGGCTATTTGCGTGAGAGATTCAAATGTGTACATCACACGATCGTACGATCTACGGCCGGGGCCATAAATACTGGGAATTAAACTGCCTTGAGCAAATGGGCCTAGTTCCTCTAAAATCACGAGTGCGGATATGCGGAACAAGAGTGTTTCGAAACCAGTCATTCTTCCCTTTGCGTTAAAGGATTCGGTGAATCCCATGCGGGGCCCTAAATAGAAATCAGCATCCTCCCATTGGCTCCAAGCGTATCCCGTCTCATATGCGATGCTCACATAACCCATCTGTTCCAAGTAATCTCGAGCAGCGTTATCTTTTATCAGTGTCCAGAGAGGTGCACGATTGCTATTAAAAGTCTCTTCAGTTACCCCCAATTCAGATATGTACTGGAAATTCAGGGAAGATGCTAAAGATAATTCGGTTTGTGAGTAATTGCAGAAACTGTGATCAGCTACGTAGAAGCCTAACTCGGTGAGGTGATTTATAAATTCGGAGTTATCGAATCCATACTTCTCTTCTAGGACCTCACTCCCTGGATATTGATCAAGAATGATGTAATAGATATCCTGTTGGATATCATTCTGGTTAGATATATTTTCCGTTGATATTTTGCTGGAGGCGAGTAGCCGGGAAACCTCAATCCGGTTTACAATCCCACGGGCTATCAAACTAATAAAAGGCATTAAAAGAAGAGCAATGGCGCCGAGGTTCATGAACGAGGTTGCGAGAGAGAGATTGGGTCTCTTTATACTTATATACGCTCCCAATCCAAGAAGTCCCAGCCATAGTAAGAATAGGTACCTATGTCGACCGATGAGGATCCCGAAAAAGTGAGAACCTTCCGTTAGTGAATAGATATGGCCGTATGAAAAAAAGAGGATCAGGAAGATGCTGGTCAATAGTCCAGCACGCTCCCATGAAGACATCAGAAATGAGAGGAAAGCGAGAAGGATTGATGTAAAGATGAGTACTAGAATGATTGGTCTGATGACAACGGACCAAGTCACTTGCCCAATATTCGCATCCAGAAGATTAAGAACAGGATATATAGATATCAGGAATGGGTGATAGGTTCTTTTAAATTGTTTAAACATGTGATCGTCTCTTCATGAAGTAAATGATGCGATCAGAATCGGCAATCACTTCTTTATGAACTATCTTGTAATACACAGAAAATGAGCTTTCAAAATTACTCTGAGTGTATTCACTGAAGATATCTTGCCGGGTTGCAAGCATGCGCTGGATTTGAGTATCATCTTTAGGGACGAATTCTATCAAGAGCCATTCGCCTAAATTCGCAAAATACTTTGAAATTAAATTAAATGGAAGATTGTTTCCGATCGCTAGATGATGAATTAGTGCGAGGGCAAAGATCGCATCAACTGGACCACGCTCTGAAAGCGACATCCTTTCTTCCGATGCCCATCCTATGCTGCTGCTTGGATTCGTTAGATCCAGTAAAAGAGGAAGAAGGTGGGCTTCCTCATCCTTCTTGGTTTGAAGATAATTAAGTTCAACTGCACCGGGATCAATATCAAACGCATAAGTGGGGATCCCGCGACGGCTTCCCAGACGGCTAAAAAAACCAGTATTCGCACCGAGATCCCAGATAATATTTGGTTGCACACGCTCCAAGAAAGATTCCACGACCTCAGCTTTATGCCCGAGCGCCTCGGGTAAGTAATTATGAGTTGTATCGTAATAATCAACCCATTCGGTACCAACTGGAGTCCAATTTAGTTTTTCTACGCCGCGACTCAAGCTTTCGATGAGAGCTAGAACCCTGGTGTTGGTCATGGATAGAGTTGTTGCAGCCTTCCGTACGTCCCGTCCGGCGAAATGACGCTGGCTTTGAGCATGTAAATGAATATGTGCGAGAAGAGAGAAATTTAACCACGTCCTGGTTGGAAGGAGCCGGCTCACGAGGTCAAGTGGGATGCCGTCAATAAAGACTCTTAAGAGTTGACTCAAGCGAACATCCACATTAGCCATGAGTGCCAAGGGTGATAAGAAATGCTGGCAGAACTGCCTGTAAGCCACCCAAGGCTGGCCCTCTTGTTTCCTTTCGAAGGAGAGAGTGTCGATAAGGAGGGGACGTCCTTCATGGAATTGGATGTTATACGCGCTAGCATCCTTCAGTGACATACCATGTTCTAAAGCAAAACTCTGAAGCTCGAGAGTGATTAGAGCGGCGTCTTTAAGTTGACTGAAGGACCACTCATACGGGTAGGAAATGAATTCAAGGGGAGTTGGTTGTATGATCTTGTATGCAGATTCTGGTTGTTTTGGTTCTTGCGCCACTTCTTGATGTGGCACGATCATTTTTCGCTCAAGCAGCTTGTTATAGAGGCCGGACTGCAAGAATGTGTCAAAGTGATCTTGATAGCTTAGATTGACCTGTCGGAGAAGAACACCGCCACGTGTGAAGAGGAAACCACTTGGATCTCTGAAAGAGGATCTTTGGATTTTGCTATTCGTCATCCTGGGTAATCCTTGTATCTTTCTTAAGTAATCGACGGAAGAAATCAAGAATTTTTCCCCAATGTGAGCGGATGACGAAGGCCCCTCCTAGTAGGGCGGCGATGAGCAATTGGATAAGAAAGCTGCCCGACCCGGGATCTAAATAATACTCTCCCCCGCTTAACGGTGAGGATGTTATGACGAGGTCCGCCAACGAAGATAACAAATCAAGGTGCATTGAGCTGTCTCCTAGTCTTTGAATGGTCATATTTTACTTGATAACCAAGCATTCCATCGAAAATATATATGTCAGTGTACTAATAGACAATAGGAGGAGAACAAATTAATCGACTTCGTTAAATATTGCTGTCGGAGATTCTTTTCACCATGATCAGTATCCGAAGGAGGAACCCAAGGATAAAGAGCTGGATAAGATAACGATTTAGGGTGAAATTAGATGAGGAATTTGGATATTCGATCCATGAGGGGGTGAATATTTTAGTAATCAATAGCAACTAATCTCGTATATAGACATAAGAATCTCAAGTGCTCGGCTAGGACTTTCATAACCTGATGTCGGAGTGAGATACTGATGTTAAACATTGGCCATTTCAGTCAACACTAAACCTATGTGTTATTGACATAGTTGGTACGATGTAATATCGATTGCGGGAAAACAGCAACGAAGCAATAATAATTGGGTTTGCCTGAGTAGATCGTTATCCGATCATATCTACTAGATAAAAATCTAAAGTGGAAATTTGCCTATTTCGAAGTTAAGAGACATGAATTCCAATTTGTAATCCATAATGAATACAGGAAAGTTGGCTTCTGACAATTTATTAGCATTCCCAGAATACCCGTCAGCTTGCTGGCGGGATGAATGGGCAAGCAGGGGTTTGGGGGCGGCCGCCCCCATGACGATTGTTCCGCTGTGAAAGCCCCGCAGCAAGCTGCGGGGTAATTTACTTTGGTTTAACCAGTAGGATTCCTTTATCGATCCATTAGCTTATCGTTTCAGCTACTGATGATCAGATTATATAAAGTGGATTATTGAAGGTAAGGAGTTAAACGTGATACAAGCAATAAGAACTAGAATTTCTTGGATACCGTGGAAATTCCTTAGGCATAGTGTTGAGGTTGTAGCGGTAGTTTTAGGGGCTGGTATGCTTGCTCAGTTTGCTTTTATCCACGGGGGACAAGTTTTGGGCACCGATACCTTGATGTACATAGATACCGGTTTGCGCGGAATTACAAATACGTTCGTCTTGAATCGATACACACATATATTCATCCTGCGTTTCTTCACATATTTCGCCTCGACGCCTCTAGATGGAATGCGCTCCTATTCTGGTTTTATCGCCTTTTCTTGCACGTTGTTAGTCTATTATTCGGCACGTATATTTTCAAAAAAGTCATCATCAATAAACGGCATTATTGCTGTTGGGTTGTTCCTGGGGGTTCCTGCCATTCTTGAGCGAATCATTTCCCCTTTAGTGGATACAACTGCAATGCTCATGATGCTTTCTCTTGCTGCAATCTATATTAAATCTGCACGTAAAAATCACTCAAATCCATGGTTGCCGGTTTTGTTCGGAGTATTTTTTTTCATGTCGCTCAGGACCAAGGAGGTAACCATCGTTGCTGCAATTCTCATTCTGGGCTTTGGACTTATGTCGGATGAGCCGATCAATTCCCGCATGTTCATCAAGAATTCCCTGTACATCACAGTTGGGATGGTGATCGCAGCTCTTCTAAATGTTGCCATAAACACTATTGTTCTCGACACTCCTTTCTTCGGTTTTAGACCAGCCGATATTAGTGCTTATATAGAAAGTTGGTCAGCAATCATCGGTTCCTCTGGTGCGAGAGCGGGAGGGGTAACGTTTGATTCACTATTGATGGCCAAGACGGGGTTTCTTTTTGTGCTGTATGTTTCTGCCGGATTGATCTTAAGAAGGCGATTGCCTAGGAATATTCGGCTTCTTTGGATCATACCACTTATCTTAGTCGTGATTCTAATTCTCTTCTCAACTCGAGAAAAATGGGTTATTGTTTCACGAGGTTTCACACCTGGTTTCGCGATAATTTGCATACTTGGTAGTCAAGTCGTTTTGATTGACGGTCTGAAAAGAGCGTGTCTAGTGAGCGATGCAGCTGCGGCTTTGGTTACCTTGATTGGGATTGGGGTGTTGAGTGGTATTGGACTGGCAACACAGGGAGATTTGCCGTTTGAAGTCTATTTCTACGCAGCTTATGGTCCGATAGCATTTTCATTAATTCTCACAATACTCTTTCTCTCACATGCGCGACGCAAATCTGGGCTAGCTATTGTCCTGCTGTTGTTGTCGATTAATGTATACCAAATACGACTGAATTTATTTTATGTAGCAAACAAACCTGAGTTACTTAGATACAATTACCGATTTCAACCGATCCTCGCTTTCGAAAAAGAGCTAAGGGATTACGATGGACTTGATATGTATGTGTCCAGCGCAGTCTTGCACTCTCTGACCATCAAGGAAAACAGGGATGAGCTCTCAACGCTTGTCAATATTGCCCTTGATATAAGAACAGGACAAGCTGACTATGTAATCGGTACACCTGACGAGGAGTTTGTCAGCGAGTTGGAGGTTAGGGAATATTCGCACATTCTGATAACCACGAGCGACTGGGATTGGCTCAGGACAGCACC
>DAOUDJ010000242.1:0-10663 GCA_034430795.1 Anaerolineales bacterium
GCCCGCGGACGAGCTCTTGTACAGCGTCGCTGGCCCAGTGACCGCCGGTGGCAATCACAACCGCCGCGCGGACGTCCCGCCGCAGGAAAGCCCAAAGAATCCCCTTCGTCATCCAAGCGTTTATGCCTCGCAACAACCCAAGAGCCGCGTAGACATTCATCGCACTGCCATCCTGGACGAAGACACCGGGATCGCCGGTAGTCCCTGACGTAGTCCAGAGGGCATATTGGTCCAGGTAATAATTGCCGACGAGATCCGTGTCGGTTACGAAGGCGTCAACACCGGTCTTGGTTACCTTTGGATCGGTGACCCAATCGTCGAAGCTCCCCATCAGATCTGGTTTCGATACCGGCGGCAGTTCTTGAATTTCATGGAGGTCTGCAGGGAGTCGCCTGTATAGATTCTGGTAGAAGGGGGACCGCTCACGCGCGAACGCGATCAAATTCGCCAGTCGATGCTCACGTCGAGTGGTGAGGGCATCTTCGCCACCCCGGCGTGCGCGCCAACCATCCCATAGGGTGTTCAGTAATCCGTGTTGGCCGGGGGGGGATTTATCTTCGTGTGGCAATCGGGCATTCTCCCTTACGAGTTTATCTTGAAATATATCAGTAAGAATGAACTCCTGCATTGTTTCTTGGGCTACATATCTGTGGACTAATCAAGAGCTAGAGTTCCATCGCATGAATTGCGATAGAACTCGAATTGAAAAAGGCGTAAACAGAAACCGTGGAAGTGTGCTGATTTGAAGGTAGAGGTTGTTTGGCCCGGCTCGTTATTTTGAGATCGGCACGTACCCACTTTTTGCAATAGCAGCCTGTCCCTCTACCGTCTGCAGCCAATCCAGCAGCAAGCGCGCTGTACTATCCCCGGGGGCATCCCCCCTGATAACCGCATAAACCTCCGTGGTCAGGGGATACGACTGGTCGGCGATGTTCTCCGAAGTCGGATGGACGCCGTCGACGGCGATCATTTTCACGCGCTCGTGTGGAAAGATAAATGCGGCGTAGAAATAGACCGAATAACCGATGCCCAAAGGGTCATCGCTTATCGCGTGGATCGGCCCCATCATCGAATCCAGGATCATATCCGGCGATTCAATCATGGGTGCACCGCGCATGACCAGGCTTTCCATCAACTCCTGGCTCCCAGAGTTGCGATTTCTTTGGTACGTGTGAATCTCAGAGAATGAGCCCCCCAGCTTCAACCAGTTTGTGATCTCTCCTGTATAGACGGCGCGGATGCTGTCCAAAGGGATGGTATCAACCGGATTCTTTTCGTTCAGCATAAACACAAATGCATCCAAGGCTATGGGTTTGAATTCGAGGTGGAGATCAGCCTGCCCGGCAGCGTGCAGCTCGTCTTCGGAAGGTGGCCGGGCCACGATGATGATGTCCGCATTGCCTTCGATGAGATTCATGTAGGAACCGTGTGTGCCGCTGTGCCAGATGTTGAAAATCTTCTCGACCTGGTCTGACGATCCTTCGAGTTCGGGAACGGGGATGATGCTGCGCGTTGTGCTGAATAAATCGCCCTCAAACCAAATACAGGGAACATCAAGTATCTGGCAGGCAAGCGCGATCTGCAGCGGATAGGCAGATGTGGATCCATCCACGCGAGGGTAGTTCTCTACACTGAGCAGCGAGATATCGACTGCTCTTGCCGTAGGGGGCGCTGATTCGGTAGCTACCGGCCAGTTCGTTGGCGAAACTGTTGGAGCGGCGAATGAGCCGCCGCAGGCGCTTACAAATAACGAGAATCCTGCCAGTATGAGAAAAGCTGATTTTCTGTTCATTTCGACCTCCTGATTCAGTGGGTACATGATCTTGCACTCTGCGTTTGACGGACCTCATGATGCAAGTATCGATAGCAAAGAATTCGATCCAATCTTTGGATAGCACAGGGTTGCAACCATTTGATGGCAGAATCGGGTCAGGATTGGGGCAAGGAGGATGGTTATCCCGACAGGCGTATTACCTATCCTAGATACCTGAGACAATAGGCCGGGGTCTTTAACCTCTCTCAAAGACCAGCTCGGCGCGCGGGTCGGCTCCAGCGATGACCATCAAGTATAAGGCGCACAGCTAATAAAGCTGCTTCCTGGACGTTAGATACGCTGTGTGTTATGAAAGGCCATTACCGACTCCGCTGGGAATATCGCCTGAACCATCCTTCGCACTCCCTTGTAAATCCTGCAGCGTGCGGAGGAAAGGGATGTTACACATAGGGGGATGATTGTGTGAATTGGGCACTTTACTCGAGGTAGGAAGAACCAATGTGGTTTGAATCACAGAAAAAACGTTTGACCGGGATCTATCAGGAATACCCGCGCCCGTTCTGGACGCTGGTCGGGGTGACCTTCATCGACCACCTCGGTGGGGCGCTGCTCTTCCCCTTCTTCGCCCTTTACATCACCAGCAAATTCGGCGTTGGCATGACCGAAGTGGGCTTGCTCTTCGCTGTGTTTTCGATTTCAAGCTTCGCCGGCTCCTTTTTAGGTGGTGCGCTGAGTGACCGCATGGGCCGCAAAGGCATGCTCATCTTCAGCCTGGTCTCAACCTCGATCAGCAGTGTGCTTATGGGCCTAGTGAGTTCCCTCTCGGCTTTCTTCGTCCTGGCGCTCGTGGTGGGAATTTTCACTGAGACCGGCGGTCCAGCCCGTCAGGCGATGGTCGCCGACCTTCTGCCTGAGGAGAAGCGCGCGCAGGGTTACGGCATCATCCGGGTGGTGTTTAATCTATCGGTGACGATCGGTCCAGCCATCGGCGGATTCATGGCCACGCGGTCCTATCTGCTGCTGTTTATCGCTGACGCGGTGATCAGCCTGATCAGTGCCTTCATCGTCTGGCGGGCGATGCCGGAGACTAAACCCGAAGCACAACCCGGGGCGCCGCAGGAAAGCATTGGCGGCACGTTCAGAGGCTATTCACGGGTGCTGCGGGATACGCTCTTTGTGCTCTTTATCAGCGCCAACGTGCTCATGACCTTTGCCTATATGAATATGAACACCACCCTGGGCGTATACCTCCGTGATGTGCATGGTGTCATCGAGTCGCGCTACGGATTGATCCTGAGCATGAACGCAGCTATGGTGGTGCTCTTCCAATTCCCCATCACGCGGGTTATTGAAAAATTGCCGCCAATGAGGATGATGGCTTTGGGTTCAGCCCTTTACGCGGTTGGTTTCGCAATGTATGGTTTCGTGTCTACCTACACCTTGTTCCTCCTGGCGATGGGGATTATTACCATTGGAGAGATGCTGATTGCGCCAGTAGGGCAGGCGCTCATTGCCCGCTTCGCTCCAGAGGATATGCGCGGGCGTTATATGGCTATTGCGGGTTTTTCCTATGGCATCCCTTATGCCGTCGGCCCATTGTTTGCAGGATTGATTCTGGATAATGCTGATCCTCGCCTCCTCTGGTGGGCAGCCGGCATCGTCGGCATGATGGCGGTGAGTATGTTCCTGTGGCTTCATCGCAAACTACAAGCCGAGCCGGAAATGGATCAGGTGACCGTCGGGCAGTAGGTTGGTATTCCTATCGACCAAAATCATTGCTATGCAATGCATGGGGCTGTCCTAAAAGGGCAGCCCCATTTCCGTGCAGGATTGCCGCGTGAAGGCAGACATTTCCGGTGAGAATTCTGGAACACTGAAGATCAGGTTTAGCTCGCAAGCAGATTTGGCCGGTGGCAATGGGTGGACTTATCGAACATTTGAATGTCTAATTAACGAAGCGGCTGGCGTTTGAAGACGCGCTCTACGCTAGTAATAAAAGACATTATTGGGCGAATTCGATTTCGCGAAACTTGCATGAGGGTAGAATGCGCGGCTCAATAAAAATCACCCGGCGCGGTTTTCTAAAGGCGGTTGGCACCACAGCACTCGGCCTGGGTGTTTCGGGTCTAGCTGGATACGGATATGTCTTCTATGTCGAACCGCGCTGGCTCTCTATCGAGCACGTCGATGTGCCCATCTACGGTATGGCTGAGACCTTCGATGGCTTCAAGATTGTCTGCCTAAGCGATTTCCATCTGCATCCCTATACGCAGATTGATTTCATCGCGAAGGTGGTCGCTGCATCAAATGAATTGAACCCCGACGCCGTCTGCCTGCTCGGGGATTACGTATTCGAAAGTGCCGACTCGATCTACGAACTGGCGCCTGTCCTCGCCGGGCTTGAATCCACCTATGGGGTGTTCGCTGTGCTGGGTAATCACGATCTCTGGACGGACGCTGCTGTTGTGCGCTCCGGATTGGAGTCGGCTGGAATCCGTGTTCTGGTTAACGAGAGTGTGCCCTTACGTCTTGGGGGCGACAATCTGATTCTCGCCGGGTTAGATGATGGCTGGAGCGGCGAACCGGATCTCTCGCTCGCGCTGGAGGGTTCACCGCAGGGTTCACCGGTTATCATGATGCTGCATGAGCCGGACTTCGCGGATCACTATGCCCGGGACGGGAGGGTCCGCCTGCAGTTATCCGGGCACACGCATGGGGGTCAGGTGCGGATACCCGGACTCGGTGGACCATTCCGGCCAGAATATGGGCGTAAGTACGACGATGGATTAGTTGATCTCGAAGGCATGTGGCTCTACACAACGCGGGGGATTGGGGTCATCGGTCCGCCGGCGCGCTTCAATTGCCGCCCCGAGATCACTGAGATCACCTTGCGGAGCATGCCTTAAGTAGAGTTTTTCCTGTCGCTATTTCATGCAACTCTCGATTGGCGTCGAGCAAGGCACTCTGGTTGTCACTGCTTTTTCTTAGAGCAGTACGGTGACCTGCCCTACGATCATAGCGTGTCCAAAGCATTTATGAGAGGTATGTTATGTCCAAGCCACGAGTATTTGTGACCCGAATCATTCCCGAAGAGGGGCTGGAGATGGTTCGCAGCGCGGTGGACGCCGATGTGTGGCAAGGGGAGCTGCCGCCACCTTATGAGGTTATAGTTGAGAAGATCGCCAGCGTGGATGGACTGCTTTGCTTGCTGACCGATACTATCGACCGCGATCTTATCGGTGCCGCGGGCGAATCACTTAAGGTGATCAGTCAGATGGCCGTTGGCTACGACAATATCGATATCCCAGCGGCGACTGAACGCGGAATTCCCATTGGAAACACACCCGGGGTCTTAACGGACGCAACGGCAGATTTTGCCTGGGCCTTGCTTATGGCTGCCGCTCGACGTGTGGTGGAAGCTGACAAGTTTACTCGGGATGGCCACTGGAAAACCTGGGGGCCGACTTTGCTGATGGGACCAGATATCGTTGGCGCCACCTTGGGGATCGTGGGTTTGGGGCGTATCGGGCAAGCTGTTGTGCAGCGTGCAAAGGGTTTCCAAATGCGAATCATCTACCATGACATCCAAAGGCGCCCCGACATCGAGGAGACGATGGGCGTCGAGTTCGCATCCTTTGACAACATGTTACAAGAGTCCGACTTCGTCAGCATACATACTGTGTTGTCAGATGACACACGTCACCTTTTCGGAGAGAAGCAATTTGATTTGATGAAGCCCTCAGGGATCCTGATAAACACCGCGCGTGGACCTATCGTGGATCCGATTGCGCTTTATTCAGCGCTTCACAAGGGCAAGATCGCTTATGCTGCAATCGACGTAACCGAATCCGAGCCCATCCACGCTGATGACCCATTGTTGGGACTCAAAAACATCATCATAACCCCGCACATCGCCAGTGCGAGCAAGTACGCGCGCACTAAGATGGCGACAATGGCCGCAGAGAATCTGATCGCCGGACTTAAGGGTGAAAACCTTCCTAATTGTGTCAATCCGGAGGTGTATTCAATTTCTGCTTGACAGGACACCAGCGCTGATTCGAGCGCGCAAGAACGGAGGAGATTACTTCGCTTCGCTCGCAATGACAGGTTCCTGGCCAATGTCTGAGGCACGTAGTGCCGAAGAATCTCGTTTATGGAGCGCAGCAACCGCCCGTTCAAAGAACGAGCTTCACTCCGCTCAGCATGACATTATGGGGTGGACCTCGCCGCACCCCAAGAAATCACAAGTCTTTAATTGCATTCAATGGGGAAGCGAATAAAGTGAATATCTGCTTACCACAGCTTAGAACGAAGAATGGACCAGGAAGTTGACCTAAACCGCACTTTCCAGAAATCGCAGGTATTTAGGGTTGGTGCTACCCCGGTTCGCATAGACGCCGCGATACTCTGGTGGAAGCAGCGCAGCCATTTGAACCATGATCTCATCCAGGACCTTCTGACGCATCCGTCGGTCAATTCGCTTGCCGCCCGTGTCCAAGCGAAAAGGACGACCGACAGCGATGTTAAAGGGCGTGCGCCGAAGCCGGGGAAGGTTGCTCTGCCAATACTCGTCCCCCCAGTGAACCACGGGCTGAATCGGCGCTTCCGATTGCAGTGCCAACAGAACAACACCTGGCTTTCCCTGCCTCAAACGACCGTCCGCGCTGCGCGTCCCCTCCGGCGCGATAACGAAGATGTCCCCGGCGCGGATCCGGGAGATTGCCCGCTTCAGCGCGGTCCGGTCAAGTTTGCCGCGTTGGACCGGGATTCCATTAAGCGTGTCAAGAAGCCATCGCATCCAGGCGCTATCCAAGCGTTTTGCGGCGAAGAACCCGCTGATGGGTCGTGGTTGGAGGCGGGAATGCAGAACGGGGATTTCGAGCACATTCACATGGTTTGTAATAAGGATCAGCGGACCGCGCTCCGGCACACGTTCCAGTTGGGCATCATCGATGCGGCAGATCGTGCTTGTCAGAATATCAAGGAATTTCAGTGCGAGCGTTTGGCTTCGGCTCATCACATCTCTCGCGGAGGGCTGACGACTTCAAGCGCTTGGGCATCCCTACAGCACTGCTTGTGCTTTCTCCAGGTCATCGACTCCGATGACGAGATCCATATTAGCAGTCAGATAGAGTAGGTCAAGGTTTACCCCCGCGTTGGCCAGCTTTCGAGCGATATTGCCCAACTCTCCTGGCCGGTCGACGATGTTCACCACGAGGACGTCCCTCTCAGCTTGTACCTTAAACCCTGCCTGCTCGACTGCGTCATGTGCGGCTGCAGCGTCTTCAACCAGGATATGGAGGACTCCCACCCCCTCGCAGGAGACTCCGCAGATACCGTCGATGTTCACAACTGACTTTCCCAACGCCTCGCCCATCTCAGCCAATGCGCCTGGGCGGTCTTCTAAGTGGATGGTCAGGTTTTTCGCCATGGTCTTCTCCTTGGGTTGATAGACACCGGGTGATCCATCACGAAACCGTTGAATGCATTGTTGCACAATTATGCTCGATCACCAATAAGCAGATATTCATCCAATGACAAGGTTGTGTGAAAAATCGAGTTTGTATCGGCGGCTTTTTTATTATGCCCGGCCACATTTTTGGCATCGTCTACCATTTTGATCGTTTCATGCCGAGGGTGAATCTTGACTGAACGGAGCATGAAACTACAATTTCCAGTGCAACCTTTGCCTGAGCCGCGTTGTATTTCTTGATAGGAGAATCGAACCCCACGAAGAACATGTATCCTGTTGTACGATGGATGAAGTTTATGAGTCTTCGGATTAATAATTCTATGGGATGGATAGGAAGTTAGCTATGAAAAAAGCATTCGTTTTTACTATCTGCCTCGGCGCCTCCTGCTCGGCTCATTAGCCTGCGGCGGGAGTGTTGGCTCATCGCAACCCGAAGATGGTGGAATAGAGGAGACAGAACCACGATATGCGCCGCAGCCCACGGTAATGCCATTTACCACACCTCCACCGCCGGCAATCGTGCCACCAGCCCCGCCAGAAGAAGGCAGCCTTGCAGCCATTGTCCGCTATGCCAATTCGATGCAGCCTCTGCTCGCTGAGGCCGGCGAAATCCTGGAGCGAGACGGAGAAATCCTCAAAGCTTCAGAGGAGAGGAACGATGCTGTGTTGTGCGATGGGAGGCTGACCGCGGATAACGAGTCAATGAAGAAGATTATCATCGACGTTCATGTAATTCAGCCTCCGCAGGATGCAAGCGTGATACACGACCTGGTTTTGCAAAGTGGCGATGCATGGATTGAGGCGCTGAATAATGTGGAAGAGTTCTGTACGACGGGCAATCAGTTGTTCAAAATCCCCGCGGTTCTGAAGTTCTGGGAAGCTGCCGCAACCCTACAGGACGCAGGAAATCGTTTCTGGATCTTGATTCTCGCAACAGGTGCAGAAGATTGGGTCCAGTGTTGAAAGTGGGCATCTCACGTTTCTGGAGGATGGCATGATCTTTTTTCGGCGGATGGTCCTGCTTTTAACATTCGTAACCCTCAGTGGGTGCAGCGAACCCATTGATGTTCAGCCTGAAGAGGCAATACCGTTATGGCAGCTGCAGCCAAATCCTGTCATCGTGTTTATGTCGAAATCTGATTCTCCCGAAGGTGAGCTTTACCTCCTAGAGAAAGATAGCTCGATCACGCGCTTGACGTACAACGACCGACATGAAAACAACCCCGCGTTATCCCCGGATAGCACGAAGGTCGCTTTCCATGCAGGTGATCCAAATGACATGCTCTCATGGGAAATTTATGTGCTCGATCTGGTAACGGGTGAAGAGATTCAGATCACCGATAACCGTGTCTTGGATGGTCATCCTGATTGGTCTCCAGATGGCAGCAGGCTCGTTTTTGGGTCTTTCAGTGACGCGGGGGGAAACCCTGCAGGCGCCGCCGATATCGTAGTCGTGTCGCTTGATGGAGCCGGCTTCACGCGCCTGACGGATTCTCCCTGGGAGGATAATGACCCAGAGTGGTCACCGGATGGGACGAAGATCGCTTTTAAATCCACGCGACTCACGCGGGAACACGCACGAGAGGAGATTTTCGTGATGAATGTAGATGGGTCGCAGGTTCAAAGGCTCACTACTACTTCGAGTTGGCAGTCGGATCACGACCCGAGCTGGAGCCCGGACGGTAAGAAAATCGCCTTCAGCAGGTTCGAGGGGGAGCGGCGGTGGACCGACATCGCCGATGTGGATATCCTGCTCGAACACTGGCCGGAGCTCATGCCCTGGAATGTTTACACGGTGGATTTGTCCGGAAAGGTCGAGGCCATAACAGATGGGGCTGGAGCTGCGGGCCTTCCTGTCTTCGCCGACGATGGTTCCGGTATCCTCTATCTATATTTTGAATTCATCACCGATGGTGACCGTATCACCGGCGCAGATCACCTATTGCTTCTTTTTGACGTTTTGAGCGGGGATGTGCAGCCTCTGGTATCTTTTCCTGATCACGCCCCTACGCTGGAGTACTACGACTGGTAGTTTCGGTTACAAAAGTGTCGGTTTGCGGGTGATGAATCGAATGGAACCTTTCCCCAGATTCTTGATCTGAGAACAGGATCGTTTCAGGGATTTATCGTCACTTCGTGCGCTTCGCGCCCTCCACTCCTCGAAGCAACTGTGTTATATGTCAAGAATAAACTTGAATTATATGTAGCTCCAGGAACGCTGGTCACGAGCCATCACATTCAGGATCACGATCAGTTTCCGCATGCATGCTGTCATGGCAACTTTGTTTTCTTTCCCATTTGCGATAAGCCGATCGTAAAATTCCTTGATAACCGGATTGAACCTGATTGCCGAAAGCACCGCCATGTACAAGGTGCTTCGAACTGCAGCTCTACCGCCAAACACTCTTCGCCTGCCTCGCTTTCGCCCACTATCTCTATTCATCGGCGCCACACCCACCAGGCCTGCTATCTCCTGGCGGTTCACTAACCCGAGCTCAGGCAATTGGCCCACGAGGGTGGTGGCCACAACGACCCCGACGCCTGGGACACTTTGCAGCAATCTAGCTTTACTTTTGCATTCAGGATCCTCTTCCACAATTTGGGCTAATTGCTGGTTCAGTTCTTCCAATTCTCCATCTAGCCATGCTATATGTCGCTTAATGCTCTCTTCACCATACAGTCCTACGCTGGACATCCTGTTTTTCTCCGTGGTAAGCATCCGCACAACCTGTCTACGGCGGGTCAACAGGGCAGAGAGACGTTCCTGGACCTTTTTTCTCATCGGTCTGACCTGCGGCTGAATGGCTTGACCGAATTGGGCGATCACCCTGGCGTCAATCTCATCCGTTTTGGCATATTGGCCGCAGGCTTTGGCATAATTCCTTACTCGTGTCGGATTGACAATCACCACAGGCTGTTCTTCTTCAGCAAGATGGACGGCTGCCCTCTTCTCCAATCCGCCACTGGCTTCCAACACAATCAGGGTTGGCTTGATAGGTTTGAGACGTTCGCATAACTCCCTGACCCCTTCTTCATCGTTGCTGAATTCCCAGTGATCATTTCCTTCCCCAAGAGCCACTTCCAACATCGCTTTGGAAACATCAATACCAACATAAATTTCCGGATTTGAGTTCATGCTAACCTCTCTTATAATGAAGATGGACCCGCACTAGCAAATACGGACTCTATGGTCCCAACAACTGTTCGGGTTCAAACGGTTATGGGCACGGCGATCTTAGCTTCGAGACGGTCTTCTCTGACCGAATGACAAACGATCTGCCGTGCCCTGTCCGTTTAATCATACTAATGACATAATGCAGGAACTTGTCATGCTGAACGAAGTGAAGCATCTCGTTCTTTGAACTGGCGGGTGCTGCTTGCCATGAACGAGATTCTTCGTTGCTGCGCTCCTCAGA
>DAOUDJ010000243.1:0-9481 GCA_034430795.1 Anaerolineales bacterium
GAAACGCGGCTCGTTCTACTCCTATGGTGAGACGCGCTTGGGCCAGGGACGCGAGAACGCCAAGAACTACCTGCGTGAGAATCCGGACATGGCTTCCGAGATCGAAGCGGGGATTAGAGAGGATGCGGGGTTAGACACGGTTAAAAACGAAGAGGGTGACTTAAACGATGATAAGCCCCAACTAGATCTGAACGAAACAGAGAAAAACGACGGCGATTAAGTTACAAATGGCAATCATCATCGAGATCGCGGGGTCCTACTCGGGTGAACTGAAGCAAAGATGAACAATAGTCGAGGGTAAGGACCGGAGTTTATCCGGAAGAAGTTTTTGGGGCCTGGCTACTAATATCAGCAGCAGGGATAATCATCACATCGATGCGAAAAACAGGAATTTCCTACAGCCTAGTCACAGTCTGTGCCTTCAGTCTGTTGCTTGTTCGATGCGGTTCTGATGTAGAAAAGATCGCGACTCCCGGCTGGACACCTCTACCGACGATCTCGTCTCCACCCCGGCCGAGTCCGACTGCAATCGGAGCGGCGCCTACATCTGCCCCCCGAGGGGAATGTGCGAACGACGCCGAGTTTGTCGATGATTTAACGATCCCAGACCGCAGCAACGTCGAACCGGGTGCAGAATTGGATAAACGCTGGGAAGTGCGAAACAGCGGTTCATGCGATTGGGAAGATGGGTACCTGCTTGTACGCATCGGAAGCGATCGCTTTATTGGAGCGGATGAGATTGCGCTATACCCCGCACGTGCGGGGAAGAACGCGGTCTGGAAGGTCGTACTCACCGTCCCATTCGAGCCAGGGGAATACATCGGTCGTTGGCAGGCGCAATCCCCGGAAGGCCAACTATTTGGGGAGACGGTTTATATCTGGGTTTACGTTCCGACTCCCACCCCTGAACCCACACCCCTCGGAACTGCGACAAACTAGTTGGATAATAAGCACACTCTCATTCGATGGGTTGGTTTCATTAAAGAGAATGGGCTGCCTGAATTACTCATCAGACAACCCTTTTCTGCTAAATCGTATACCGCTTGCTGGGATTATGTGCCCTCTTCCCAGGAAGCGAGGTACTTCTTCTGTTCCTCGGTCAGGACGTCGATTTCTACACCCATCGCTTCTAGCTTAAGGCGGGCAATCTCGAGATCGATGTCCTCGGGTATGGTGTAGACTTTGTTCTCAAGCTCCGTTGCGCTCTTGAGAAGATATTCAATGGAGAGCGCCTGATTGGCGAAGGACATGTCCATTACACTCGCCGGATGACCCTCCGCGGCAGCCAGGTTGATCAATCGCCCTTCACCTAACAAGTTAATCCTCCGACCATCTTTCAGAATAAACTGCTCG
Source organism: Anaerolineales bacterium (assembly GCA_034430795.1). Classification (GTDB taxonomy): domain Bacteria; phylum Chloroflexota; class Anaerolineae; order Anaerolineales; family E44-bin32; genus E44-bin32. The sequence goes on from DAOUDJ010000243.1 coordinate 1,354, forward strand.
ATGAATTCTCGAGGTTTCCGGGTCTCGGTGGCCATTTCTTGGAGGGCCGGGATGTTGATCTCGACATTGAAATGACCCGAGTTAGCGATAATGACTCCATCTTTCATCCGTTCAAAATCATCACGGTCAATGACGTTGAGATCGCCAGTCAGGGTGCAGAAGATGTCACCGATTTCTGAAGCTTCTTCCATCGGCATCACCCGGAAACCATCCATAATGGCTTCGAGCGCAGCCAAAGGCTCGACTTCCGTCACGATCACGTTTGCCCCCATCCCGCGCGCCCGCATCGCCAGCCCGCGCCCACACCAACCGTAGCCAGCGACGATGAAGGTCTTCCCCGCCAGCAGTATGTTCGTCGCCCGGACGATCCCGTCGATCGTTGATTGCCCGGTGCCATAGCGGTTGTCGAAGAAGTGTTTGGTCATGGCGTCGTTGACGGCGAGGACTGGGAATTCCAGCGCGCCGTCGGCAGCCATGGCCCGTAGACGGATGACACCTGTCGTAGTTTCCTCGGTTCCGCCGCTCATGGTCTCTAAGAGCTCACGTCGATCTTTATGGAGCGTGCTTACGAGGTCGGCGCCATCATCCATTGTGAAGTGAGGAGCGATGTCGAGCGCGGCGTGGATATGCTTGTAGTAGGTTTTGTTGTCCTCGCCCTTGATCGCGTACACGGGGATCTCGTCATGCGTTACGAGAGAAGCAGCCACATCGTCCTGAGTCGAGAGAGGATTGGATGCGGTTAGGACTACATCAGCGCCGCCATCTTGCAGGGTCCGCATCAGGTTGGCCGTCTCTGCTGTCACGTGTAGACAGGCAGCAATCTTGGTCCCTTTCAAAGGCTGTTCTTTCGCGAAACGGGCTTGAATTTGCCGTAGAACAGGCATCTCCTGTTCCGACCACTGGATTCGCCGCCGACCACCTTCGGCAAGCGATAGATCTTTGACATCGTATTCAACACTCATTGGCATCTCCAATACTGAAATTTGTCTTTCTTATCTCGAGTTCTTTCTACCACGCATACGCTTCTGGCGCAGGGCCACCTGGGCCAGGCCAGATTGTATCTAATTTTGTGAGGAATTCAGGGTCAAGATCGATTTCGAGTGCGTGGAGGTTGCCCGTTAATTGACCCATCGTTCTCGGACCGATGATTGGCGCAGTCACAATCGGATTGCGCAGGAGCCAGGCGAGAGCGATATCCGCGGGATGTTCACCGAATTCACGGCATAGCGCTTCGTAAGCTACGAGTTGTTCGCCATGTTCATCAAGCATTTTCTGAGCATGCTCCTTCGCTCGGCGACCCTTCTTCGCCTTCTCCAGCGCTCCGGCGAGAAGGCCCCCCGAAAGTGGACTCCAGGGGATCAAGCCAAGTCCATAAGACTCGCAGGCGGGAATCACCTCTAGTTCGATTGTACGTGCAGCGAGATTATAAAGGCTTTGCTCGGAGACCAATCCCATGAAGTGTCGTTGTTGCGCCGCGCTTTGAGCTTGGGCGATGTGCCAGCCGGCAAAATTGCTGCTGCCGATGTAGAGCACCTTGCCCTCAACCACTAATTGTTCCATCGCCTGCCAGACCTCTTCCCAGGGCGCATCGCGATCGATGTGGTGCATTTGGTAGAGATCGATATGGTCCGTTTGGAGGCGGTGAAGGCTTTCTTCACATGCCCGTCGAATGTGGTATGCCGATAGACGGCCTTCATTCGGGGCATCGCCCATGCCTCCATATACTTTCGTGGCAAGAACGATCTTCTCGCGCCGCCCGCCACCCTGGGCCAACCATCTACCAATGATCTGCTCTGTGATGCCCTCCCCGAGTTTCCAGCCGTAAACATTCGCCGTATCAAAGAAGTTAATGTCCATGTCGAGCGCGGCATCCATGATTTGATAGCTGGTCTTCTCGTTCGTCTCGGGTCCAAAATTCATGGTCCCCAAGCACAGTCGACTCACTTTCAAGCCCGTTCGTCCCAGTGTTGTGTATTCCATGATGCAAACCTCCTCAGGCTCTATCGACATCGTTTTTTCAGTTCACTGTTTGCGCTATGGCATTGCGCCTAATTCGCCCAGACCTTCATAATAACCGCAATGGATGTGGAACCCCAGATCCTGATACAAATGCACGGCAGCATTATTATCCTTGGCAACGTTGAGGACGATCGTCTGAATACCCATATTTTTCAATCCGCGTATCACCTGAGCGCTGACCTTGCGCCCGAAGCCTTGCCCCCGGTGCGTAGGATGTGTGAACACATTCCCGATCGCAGCAATGCTGGCGCTTTCAGACAGAACGTGGACACCGGCAACTGCGACGAGTTCACCCTCGTGATAGGCGCCGTAGAACGGACCTGCCTCGAGCTGTTGTCGGTGAAAGGAGTCCGGCCGATCTGCGTGATCCGCGAAGAGTGTAATCATGGAATCAAGGTCCTCCCCTGACAAACGATGGACATCTCGACTCGGGTCTATCTCAGGGATATCACCCTGATAGCTCATACGCCACATCTGCAGTTCAGACTGGAACGAGAGCATGGGCTCAAGGGAAAATCTATGTTCGGGAAGAAGCGTGTACTGATACTCACCAGGAGGGATATGGGTAAAGAGCGCCACAACATCTTCTTTTTTTCCGGTTGCGAAGAGGACCGGTGGGGTTAAGCCGATGTATGCCAACACAACTCCCTCCGCCGAGTGAAACCATTGGCAGAAAGCCGAATGTTGCGGGTCAAGGTCCGCCAGGGCGTATGCTGACCATATGGGGTCTACAAAAAGTATTTCTCGGATTTTGGACTCTGGCATGGCGGTGTTAGCGCAGGCGATCGAGTTCACCGGAGTCATCGAAGTTCTGGCGGTAGCGCTCGATAAATCCATCTAGTGTGAAGGAGTGACTTTGTGGACCTTCAGCCTCGATGCAAAATGTCGCCGCCATTACACCCATCTCCGCGCAGCGGGGCAGAGGTAGGTCATTTAAATACCCCTTCAGAAAACCACCCCGGAACGCATCGCCAATGCCGGTGGGGTCGGCGATTGTCTCTGGCAATACTGCGGGGACGTGCACCTGTCCTTCCGCGGTGAAGAGATCAGCCCCATCCTCTCCACGTGTAATCACGAGAAACGCTGTGTTCTTCAGGATACCCTCGAGATCGAGACCGGTTTTTTCCTCAATCAGGCCGAACTCATAATTGTTGCTAAAGAGGGCTTTCGCCCCGATGATCCCTTCGCTCAATTCTTCCGGAGAGAGGCGCACGATTTGCTGGCTGGGGTCGTAAATGTAGGGGATGCCTAAGTCGGAACATTCCCTTACGTACTCGATCATCGCCTGAGGGTCATTCGGGGAGATCACAGCAATATCTGGGATCGGATCGATTTCTTTAAATGTAAGTTCTGAAGCTTTCTCCATGGCGCCAGGATAGAAGCTGGCGATCTGGGCATTAGCCTGGTCCGTATTAACGAAGAATGATGCGGTGAAGAGGTCGGGGATGACTTTGATCGCGGAAGTATCCACACCCTGGGATTCCAGCCATCGTCGATGCTCTTCAAAGTCAGGGCCAACGGTCGCCATGACTAGTGGTCGTTCGCCTAGCAGCGCTAGTGTGTAGGCGATATTAGCAGCTATTCCGCCGGGACGGTGGATTAAGCTATCGACCAGGAAAGATAGGCTGATATCCTCGATCTTGTCAGGGAGAATGTGGTCGCTGAACCGGCCGGGAAAAGTCATTAAATAATCGAATGCGATGGAGCCAGTGAGTACAATTTTCATTATTCGTCCTCGTGATTGAAGGCATGAGAGATCGATTGGTTAAAAGGAGGTTCTAAAATCCCCGCTTCGGTGATAAGCGCCGTGATAAGGCAATGCGGAGTAATGTCGAAGGCGGGATTACGTGCCTTGCTCCCTTGCGGCGAGATGGGCATGCCCCCTCGCTGAATATTCAACACCTCCGACGGATCGCGCTCCTCGATTGGGATCGCTTCCCCCGAAGCGGTATTCCGGTCGATCGTCGAAAGAGGCGCCGCGCAATAAACAGGCACATCATTATCGTTGGCGGCAAGCGCGAGCATGTAGGTTCCGATTTTGTTAGCGATATCTCCATTCGCGGCTACTCGGTCTGCGCCGACGAAAACTGAAGCGACTTCACCTCGCTGCAGAAAATAACCAGCAGCGTTGTCCGTGATAATTTCGTGGGGTATGCCGTATTGGTCGAGTTCCCAGGCGGTCAGGCGCGCGCCTTGAAGTCGAGGGCGAGTCTCGTCCACGAGGACATGGATGCGTTTCCCGCCTTCATGCGCAGTCCGAATTACGCCAAGCGCTGTCCCGAAATCGACGGTGGCCAGAGCCCCGGTGTTGCAGTGATGGATGATCGTGTCTCCATCCTTGATGAAACCAGCGCCGTAAGCCCCGATCCTGCGATTGATCTCAACATCCTCATCCGCGATGCGTTGAGCTTCATCCACGAGCAATTGGCGCATGGTGTCGGCGCCCGAAACGATTGCAGCCTCCGCTGTTTTAAGCATCCGGTCTATTGCCCAAAGTAGGTTCACCGCTGTGGGTCGAGTCCCTCGGAGGACTTCTGCAGCAGTCGTAAGTTCTTGCCAGAGATCCTGTGCACTGCTCGTAGAAGAACGAACCGCAGCGAGCGCCAGGCCAAACCCGGCTGCAGCGCCGATTGCAGGAGCGCCACGGATAGACATCTCGCGGATCGCCTTTGCTACGTCATCGCAAGTTTCAAGCGTGAGAATTTCAACGGCAGTCGGGAGCCGTTGTTGGTCTACTATTCGTACTGCGGGACCATGAGGGTCCCAACTGATTGTTCGCACAATCACCCCACACAAAAATGCGCCCTCGGTGGAGAGCGCGGCGAGTTCCCAAGTTTGAGTCTAGCATGGAGGCGGGTTGCTCGCAAGATTGACCCTGATGATCAGGTCGAATATGATCGCGATTATGAGCAGGGTCACCGCGAAGTTAGGGTTAGTCATTTTGCTTGGTTTTCTCTCGATCATGAGTTGCCGACTTCCGAGTGCCGAACCAACGGGGCCGACAGCCATACCGAGCCATACCCCTACGCCTACAGCGACCTCGACCCCCACGCCATCGCCGACGCCATTGCCATTGACGATGATTGAGAACGCTGAACGTGCGCTCTTCAATGGCGATTGGGAACGAGCCTTAAACATTTTTCAAGAGGCGCAATCTTTTACGAGCGACCCAAGTTTGTCAGCCGCGGCGCAGCTGGGCATCGGCAAGACGCTGCTTGAGGCGGGCCGTTATGAGGAGGCGGTTGTTGCCCTCGACGACTACTTATTGAGATTTCCGGGTCAGGAGGGTGTAGCCGATGCATACTTCCTGCGCGCTGAGGGGAAAATAGCTTTGGGGCGATACGCGCAGGCCGCTGACGATTATGGCGATTGTATAAATCTGGGATTACACGCTATCGACGCGTTTGTCCTTGAGCTTCAGGGTGATGCTTGGATAGCTGCCGGGGAGATCGAACGTGCGCAAGACGCGTACAGTATTGCCCTGCAAGCGATAAGCCCGGAAACGGATATATCCGTGGCGATTAAGCTCGCCCGGGCCATTGCCGCCTCCGGAAATTATTCCCTTGCGATTGAGGAATATGATTCGATATACGTAAGCACTGAGAGTGAATATATTCGAGCGCAGTTAAATCTATTGGCGGGGCAAGCTTTTCTAGCCTTGGGGGAGGCGGAACAGGCTTACCCGCGGTTTCTAGATTCGGTAGAGAACTACCCGTGGGTGTACGATTCGTATACCGGGCTGGTTGCTTTGGTTAATGATGGCGTGCCCGTGAATGAACTCGACCGAGGTCTCGTCGATTACTACGCCGGCCAATACGGCGTGGCGATTGCAGCCTTTGATCGTTATATAGCTTCTAGTCCGGAGGCTCAAGATGGGACAGCTCACTTTTTCAAAGGTCTATCGCTGCGTTTGCTGGGCGATTACTCAGGAGCATTGCTGGAATGGCAGATCCTGATCGAAAACTACCCCAATGATCAATACTTCTCACAGGCTTGGGACGAGCGTGTCGACACGTTTTGGGCATACCTCGACCAGTATGACCTCGCCGTGCAAACGAGTCTTGCCTTTTCGCAGAATTACCCGGAGCACCCGCAGGCGCCTGAATTTCTTTTCGCTGCGGCCCGTATAGCTGAACGGAATAACGATCTTGAGCTTTCAGCACAACTTTGGCTGCAGCTCACCACGGATTACCCGAACGCTCCGCAATCTTTTCGGGCAGCATTCCTGGCCGGCGTTCAATACTTCCGTCTTGGGGAGAACCACCAGGCAGAAACAGCTTTTGAGAGGGCATTGAGTTTGTCCTTATCAAGCGAGGATCGAGCGGCAGCCCAACTATGGATTGGAAAGTCACGCCAGGCGAGCGGTGACATTAACGCTGCGCAACAGGCGTTCAAGGCCGCGGAGATAGCTGACCCGAATGGCTATTACTCACTCCGTGCAGCGGATGTTCTTAAAGGAAGGCGCCCTTTTCAAGCACGAGGGGTCTTCATCTTTCCATCTGACGAGGAGATAGCTTCGGCAAGAGATGGTGCGAATCAGTGGATGCGTGAGACGTTCGGGATCACCTCAACTGTGCCGCTGACAGAACTCGATGAGAGTTTGCGATCTGACCCCCGCGCGCAGAGAGGGGAGGAACTCTGGCGGTTGGGCAGGTATGGCGAAGCGAAAACTGAATTGGAATCGCTCCGAAAGGACTACCTACACAACGCAGAGGCGACATATCGCCTCATGAATTGGTTCTTGGATCTGGGTCTCTACCAGCCCGCGATCTACAATGTTCGTGAGGTGATCCGCCTTGCTGGTTTAGATGAGGCAACCTCGCATCTGGCACCTGATTACCTTCGTTATGTCCGCTTTGGTCCTTACTTTGGGGAGCTCTTCATGCCGGAAGCATTGTCGCATGGGATGGATGGGCTTTTCCTGCTCTCCGTCTCCCGGCAGGAAAGTTTGTTTGAGAGCTTCGCGACCTCATACGCTGCGGCGCGGGGTTTGATGCAGATCATTCCGAGCACTGGTGAATATATAGCGGCGCTTGAAGGATGGCCGCCAGGATATACCGCAGATGACTTGTATCGCCCCATCGTCAGTGTCCGCTTGGGAGCACGCTATTTGTCGGATCAAAGCGATTTGTTTAATGGAGACCTGTACGCTGCACTGGCAGCCTATAACGCGGGTCCGGGGAATTCATCCATCTGGAAAGAGCTGTCTCAGGAAGATCCAGATCTATTCCTGGAAATCATTCGGCTCCAGCAGCCACGGGATTATATCCGCAGCATCGCCTGGGCTTTTTCGGAATACCAGGCGCTCTATATCATTGACAACTGACCGCTATACTTAAACCCCGCCATACGACTCCTAATAAAACAGCATAGGAATTTCTCGTCCTCTCCGGGGGTTCGGATCTATTTAAGTTGACGAGATGTTCTTTTCGAGCGAAGCTAGAAATCCTTAAGCTGCGATGCTAGATTGAGTGCGGAGGCAATGAAGAAAACCCTGTGCATGAAGCCTGTGTTCACGAATGCCTTTCCTCATTTAAGAGTACCCATTATTTCGGAAGAAGGTAGCAAATAGCGGGGTTTCTTTTCCTCTTATGAGGGTAAAGTGTCCGGTCTCAATCAAGCTTAAGCGGATGGGGAGGCTGTAGAAGAGCCTTCCTTATCAAATCAGTAAGCTCCAGTTCGAAGATCGTGCATTATCCGTCTCCTGCAGGTTGAAGATGAGCCCCAAAAACAATCCCAAAATTTAGATTCACAGGGCTTGATTGATATGGTAAAATCAAAGGTTGCAGTCAAGGGTTCTTGAGATTTTACAAAGGGCGTTTCGCTGTGCTGAGTGGAAATTTAATTGCTTCGGGAGCTGGTCATACCGATCAGCCGTTTGTCGCTTGGTACTGAACCCCCTGGATGTTAATCACCGAGATGGGATCGACTAAGAACAGCATACAGGAGTTAGGGTATGGCATCGACGAAAGATCAAAAGTGGTATTCCCGAATACCTGAGGTTTATGGTCTACCGAACCTCATTGAGATTCAACTAGACGCTTTTGAATGGCTTGTGGATAAAGGACTGTCTGAGCTTTTTGATGAGATCTCTCCCATCATCTCCTAC
>DAOUDJ010000244.1:0-5771 GCA_034430795.1 Anaerolineales bacterium
TTTACAGGGCGAAGGGCCGAACGGTCAAGAATTGGGTAGAAGGCTAGACGGGCAACAGCGAAGACAGTCGAAAACTGGCAAAGACCAGACCAGATACGGAAGTAAACACTGAAGGTGTTAGGTAAGTATCAGGGACGAGAGGCTGTTACCAAGTCTACCGGAATGAGAAATCACCCAATGCGAAGTTCTGCTTTGCCAATTTGGCCGAACCGCCGGGTGCGGACCCGCACACCTGCACCCACCGCAGGTACGGTGTGCCCGGTGGTGTGGGAGGGGAGGAGTCGCGAGGCTCCCCCCTATCCCAATTCCAATAATACTTGGAGGAGAGTCTTAATTTGTAATCTATCGCCGCTTTGAATAGAATCACCTTTCACGTGTCGATCAGAAGCGAGATGCTTTCATGGATCGGTGTGAAGGTCAACCAGCGCATACAGATTGGATGGGTCGTTGATGACGGATCAGAACCCTCGAGGACATTTAACATCTCCACCCTGGCAGCCGGCTACCAGACTGGTCGTTGCTGTTTTGGGGGCTCTATTAGGCATCCTGCTCCTCTATCTTCTCAGGAGCCTGGTAATCCCTGTAATCCTAGCGTTTCTGTTTGCCTACATACTTCATCCCCTGACAAGTTGGGCGACGAATAAAACGCGTATACCAAGGGGCTTGGTCGCGTTCCTCGCGCTCCTGTTATCCGCTGTGCTTATTCTCAGCGTAACGACTGGTCTGGGGGTGGCATTTTCACAGCGAGTTGTCGATCTGGCTTCATATCTGTCATCCATCGTAGAGCAGCTTCCCGCCACGATCGAATCCCTGGCAAATCAATCTTTTAAAATCTGGCGTTTTGAGGTTGATCTGAGAGAGATGAATATTTCACCTCTCCTCACAAACCTCGCTTCATCCTTGAGCCCGCTGCTCACTAGAGCAGGTTCTTTGATTGGCTCGTTTGCCGTCGCGGCTATCTCTGGCGCCACGACGTTCCTTTTAATGATTGTGATGAGTTTTTACTTCCTCGTGGATTTTGAAAAACTCAGGCCTGCCCTGCAAAATATTGTTCCCGCTTCCTATCAGCAGGATTTCGACCACCTTCTCACCCAGACAAACCGGATATGGCGGGCTTTTCTCAGGGGGCAAGTGCTGCTGGGTGTGATAGTGGGTGTGAGCACCTCTGTTTTGATGACGATCGTTGGCTTGGACTTCCCCATCGCAGTTGGAGTAATCGCTGGCCTTATGGAGTTGATCCCCATGTTTGGTCCCGTCATCACCGGGATATTCGCAACTCTTATTGCCCTCTTCCAACCCTTGAACCCCTGGGGCTTGACGCCTTTAGGTTATACAGCATTGATTATTGGGATATTTTTGTTAATTCAACAGGTGGAGAATCTTATTCTCGTACCGCGCATCATGGGCGAGAGTCTGGACCTTCATCCACTGGTGGTTTTTATTGCGGTATTGGCGGGCGGTATCCTGGCTGGATTCTTTGGCGTTCTAGTGGCTTCACCTGTCGCGGCAACTTTGCGGCTCGGCAGCGGGTATTTGTATAGCAAGGTCGTCGAAATTGCGCCTCCTCGGATGGAGGTTGTTAAACCGAGCACATCTAAAGATCGACTTGAACCCTTGCGCGGCTGGATCACGCGTCTGCAAAACCGTTTTCAAACTGTAGAGAAAGAAGTAGAAAAAGAGGATGTTGAATGATTGAGTTACAGGAAGATTCACCGAAGTGGGGGGTAACGACCAAGGCACTTGTTGCCCTGGCAGTGATGATGATTGTGGCCGGGATGCTGGTTCGATTCCAACACGTCATTCCAATTCTCGTCCTGGCTCCAATCCTGACCATCATCATCGTCCCCGTTGTCCAGTTCATGTGTGTAAGGATGAAGATACCCTGGGGCTTAGCGGCGACAATCGCGATGCTGCTTTTCATCCTGCTCTTGACCGGCGCTTCGACGGTAATGGGTTTTGCAATCGTCCAGCAGCTCCAGGCGTTATTCCTTATTGTTCAACAATTCCTGCTCGATTTGCCCGCACAACTTGAACACCTGAGTCAGTTTACTTACCAACTCGGACCCTGGGTGGTGGAATTCTCTCAGTTTGATCTCGCCGCGATCGGTGAGCAGGTGATCGCAGCCATTCAACCGCTGCTTCGTGAGGTTAGCTCGCTGATTACGTTCCTCGCCACGGGTGTGATTGAGTCGCTGACTCGAATCATCTTTGTCCTGGCGATCACTTACTTCTTGATTTTCGATTATCGTCGTATCCGAGCAGCCCTGAAAAATATTTCAATCCCTGGCTATAAGCAGGATATCCAACGGCTCCAGCGAGAGCTCCTCAGGATCTGGCAGGCTTTCATGCGTGGACAGGTCCTTATCGTTACCATTACGGGATTTCTCACGTATACGCTCATGCAGATCATTGGCGTTCGATTCCCGATCGGTCTGGGAGTTTTAGGCGGAATCGCGAAGTTTATCCCTATCGTTGGCCCTGTAACAGCAGGGTTTATAGCTGCGCTTGTCGGTCTGTTCCAACCGTCGAATTGGTTTGGCTTAATGCCCCTGGCCTACGCTGCGGTCGTCGTGATTAGCGTCGTTATCCTGGATCAAGCAATCGATATTTTCTTGGTCCCACGCATTATGGGCACCACGTTGAATCTACATCCTGTCTTGATCTTGGTGGGGTTGGTAATAGGCGCTAGCCTGGCGGGGGTCATCGGGTTGCTGCTTTCCGCTCCTACAATAGCTTCATTCTTTCTGTTAGGGCGTTATGTTTACCGGAAGATGTCCGATCTCTCCCCGTGGGATCCACCGATCGATGTCTTGGCGGAGCGCACCACCAAAGAATCTATCCTCCTAAAAACCTGGCGCGCGCTTAAGGCACGATGGAATCAAAGCAAGAGCTCGCCGGATTGAGGGATACGTTTCTGTGTCGCCTTGCTCTTCCCCGTGATCAACCGCAAGCTCTCGAAATCTTGGAAGGCGTTTGGGAAGGTCGCGATCACACCCCGCTCTCGCCTTTTTCAACGGCGGCTCGTATACTGAGGGGGCTTGATCGCGTTTCTTGAAAGCTTTGAGGTTTTCAAACGATATCATTCGCAGGAGGTGTGCAGCGATGACAGAATCCGACGAAATCACAACGAAGATCTTATCAGAGACGACAAATTTCATCGTCTGGATGGCAGAAGAGCCGGATGGTGAAACTACCTATCACATCGAACTCGGTACTGTGACGTTGCATTTTTTCCGTGAGGAATGGGACGAGTTTCTAGAGGCGGTTAAGGCTTTATAGCAAAGCACCAGAGATTTGCTAACACGTTTTCCATTTTGGGCGCGGTTGACATAGACAGATCTCCATTCGATCCAAACAGATAACGCCCCGTAGAAACCAGCCGCATTTGTCAACGAAATTCGCTGGTGCTATTATCCAATTCCACGTAATTCTTGGTGAACTTGAATGCCACGACGTACAGAGTTGATTACTTGGGAAGAGGTTGAAAAGCTGGTTGACCACCTCATCCCACAATTTCAGATGGGATTCGATGCAATGGTGATCATCACTCGCGGTGGGATCATTCCTGGTGGATTGTTGTGCGAGGCGCTCAATATTGAGAGTGTTCTTACCGCCGCAGTAGATTTTCCTTTCGCTTCCAAGCTTGATACTGCGAAGCTCTTGGCTTGGCCACAGTTCATCCAATTTCCAGATGACGATCAATTAAAAGACCGCAAACTACTTGTTGTCGATGATGTTTGGGGTTCGGGTCGAACGATCACTGCTGTTCGCAACCGGATCGTTGCAGGGGAGGGGATGCCCCTCACCTGCGTCCTGCATTACAACCCTTACCGAAATCTATTCGGCCAGCTGCGTCCCGATTATTTTGCGGCAAGCACAGATGCCCATATTGTCTACCCCTGGGAAGTGGACCAAGGGCTGGACAGGGTGCTTCTCGACGAACCGGAATAGAATCTACCCAAGATCTTGTTTTTCCCTGCGTTTGAGTTGATTTATGTCAAGGAGGCCGCCGTCCGTATGGCTGGCTCTGGAAAATGACTGAAGAATGCCAATTATCATCTAAATAGCCTTGTTAATCGCCTGAAAACAGCCCCTGATTGACAATGCCCAGGTGGCTGAGTATAATGACATCGCGTTCGCAGGCCAGTGTAGAATTTGGTCTTTGCGAGATATTCAAAGGAGTGCGCCAGAGCGAGTATCCGATTAATAGAAATCGTCGGATTAACATGGTAGCCTGGTCGGTCTGGGAATGCGCTGACCAGGAGATTTCATTTAACCGGGGAAAGTAAGGATGACCGACGCGGTGGATGATCTAAAAGCACTTCTCGCGAGTGATGACCACTTTGCGGCCCCTGAGCGAGGGGATTTGCTGCAGGGTACTGTAATCGCTCAAGACTCTTATGGGTTAATCGTCGATTTAGGGCAAAAGCGTGATGGTGTTGTTCCGCAATCGGATCTTGAAAAAATACCTGAAGAGGACGCCCAATTGAAGATCGGCGACCTGGTTTCTGTGATGGTCATTAATCCGGTTGATTCTGATGGCAATTTACTAGTTTCAATTTCGCAAGCACGTGAAAGCGGAGATTGGACCAAGGCTCGGCGTGTAATGGCAAATGACGAGCTATTCAATGCAGAGGCAACCAGTTTCAACAAGGGTGGTCTCCTCGTACCCTTTGGTCACATCACCGGCTTTATCCCGGCATCTCACCTGAGCGGATTACCGCGCGGGCTGGATGCTGAAGAGCGGCTGAGCTATTTTGGTAAAATGGTCGGAAAGGAGATACCGCTTAAGATTATTGAGGTGGATCCTCAACGCAGACGACTCGTATTATCAGAACGGAAAGCGATACGTCAATGGCGGCAGGATCAGAAAGCGGATGTGATTAAAGCGCTAAAAGAGGGCGAGCATCGGATGGGAGTTGTAACAAGCCTGCGTGAGTTCGGTGCATTCGTAGATATCGGTGGCGCTGATGGATTGATTCACATCTCTGAATTATCCTGGAAGCGCATCGAAGATCCTTCGGTGGTCCTGGAGATCGGGCAGGAAGTGGAGACACTGATTATTCGCCTCGATACCGCCAACAATCGCATTGGTCTTAGCCTTAAACGGCTCGAGCCGAACCCCTGGGAATCGGCCAAGGATCACATCGAAGTGGGGAAGGAATTAGAAGGTGAAGTTACCGTACTGAGCGCGCCCGGCGCCTTCGTTCTTGTAGCAGAGAATCTCGAGGGTTTAATCAAGACGCCAAATGGTCCGGGGGATCTGACCCCGGGTTTGAAAGTGAAGGTTCGTGTCGTCGATTTCAATATAGAACGCGAACGGCTCGACCTCGAATTAATAGATCAAACGAGCTGATCCAAAGAGCTCGAGCGGGAGGAGGTGAGGGAATTGCCGACAGTTGTTGTTCGGCCTAACGAATCACAGGAGCAGTTGCTAAAACGCTTTCGCAAGAAGGTAGCGAAGAGTGGGGTATTGAGCGCGGTGCGGAGAAAGCGCTGGTTCATATCAAAGAGCGAGCTGCGTAGGATTCAACGTAAGAAGGCTATCCGGCGCTTGAAGCGCCGCCAGAGAAAGACGACGTCAAGACGCCGCTAGGCGGTGAAGAGAGCGGACAATCTACAGGAAGAGGTCTTCTCTCTGGAGGTGTGCATGACAAAGAAAGAAGAAAAAATCGTCATGGAAGGTACGGTCTTGGAGGCGTTGCCCGCAACACAATTCCGTGTTGAGTTGGAAAACGGGCATGAAGTTCTCGCATATCTTTCAGGCAAAA
>DAOUDJ010000245.1:0-9836 GCA_034430795.1 Anaerolineales bacterium
AATCCCGCTGCATCGCCGCAAATAATTGTTGGCCGATAACCGCAGGGGACGGGATCGCTTGCAAATGCCCACTCGAAAAAGTGGTTGATAAGCGTAACCAGGGAAGGGCTTAGAACAAAACCGCAGTCCGCACGGCTCGCGAACGCAAGGATCACTGAGGTCTGAGGAAGAGGTTATGGATCTATTTGTCAGGCCTGCTGCTGGAGCACTTTCAAGGCGGGTCGGCTGCGGCGTCGAAGCCAGAACATTTGCGCCAGACCACCCAGGCTGAATGCCGTCCAGCCAACGAATAATCCGACAATGGTGCCCAAGCGTACGCCGGCGGTGAGGACAATCAGGCTGACAGCCAGAGAGATCGAAACCGCCTCGGTTATGCCCCGTGTCTTGCGCGTGTGCAGCAAGATCCCCTGGTACCAGCTCTGATACACGTTGAAGGCCGGAAGCAATAGGGCGAACCACACCGATCTGCGCGCCAGTTCGGCCAGATCTGGCGGTAGACCGGACACTGTCTCAAACCACCAGCTGGACAGCGGCGTTGCGGCTAATAGGATGAGCAGGGTTGTGGTCCCACCCGCCAAAATCGCTGCGAATCGCTGGAGCGAAGCCACTGCGCCGGGTTTATCAAGCAGTGCAACCACCACTTCGTTATAGGCCATCCCCATGCTTCGAAGTATGAATATGAAACCGGATACCACCGGCCAGACAGCCAGGGACGCCAACGGAAGCGGCATACGGCTCAGCGCTGCGCTCCCCAATGGTAGAGCCAGAAGCGTCAAAAAGGATGTCATCCCCAGCGGGATATAGAACGCCAGAAAAGGTCTCATCTGCAAAGGTGGCTCCACGATCGGAGCATTGGGAAGCTCATCCCTGACGACCGGACGGACCCTAACCTCTGAATAAACGGCTTCGCAGATCACTCCTAGGGAGACTGCTATACCCGCGACTGCGATCCCAGGCACGGTGCCGATGAGCAATCCGGCGACCAAAATCAAACCATCGGCCAGCAAACGGATCGCCGTTCCGATACTGACCGCCCGCGGATGTCCGAAGCGGATCAATACACCCTGGTTGAATCGCCGGATGGCGATCGAGAAGGTCCAGGGGGTCATCAATTTCAAACCTAGGCGCGCGGCTTCCAGGATTTCCTGCGGTGCGCCGATCAGTTTAACCACAATCAGGTCGAACAGCGGTGTAAAGGCGATGAGAATATGTACCAGCGTGAGCACCGCACCGGCCCAGAGTGTGAATCTGCGCAGCCAGCGATAGGAAGCCATGTCCTTGCTCAGAGCGGTAGAGGCGGCCAGCAACATGATGATCGGGGCCTCGATAATGAGGGAAAGCGGGAACACCACACCACCCCAAGCAGCCAGGTTAATTTGAGGATTTGGCAAACGCGCTATCACCGCGCTGAGCGCCGGCAGTTCCATGGCCATCAGCAGCCAGCTGGCCGCCAACGGCCACCATGTTCTATGGATCGTGGTCAGCGGCAAACGCATGCGTGGTACTCGCAATCGTGCGGCCAATTCAGAACATCCTCTCGACTAAATCTGTTATCCCGGTGTCTGGCGCTGTCATCCCATGCGCTTAATATTGAAGGTTGCGAACACTTCCTTCCCGCCACGCCAGAGATGGAAAAAATCAGCCGTCAACCCGGGGTGGATCTTTCCAATACAACCATGCATCACATGCAATGCTTGACCAGTACGACCAACTACGCAAATTTCATTGCCCTACAGTGCCATACTCGGCAAATTAATGCAACACTATTGTGTTTTACGGCGAGCAACCTAGCGTCCGATATTCAAGCGAATCCGTAACTTAAATCAAAAAGACTCCGATTGCCTATGAAATCGGACTAAAATTTCATCGAGATTCCGACTTCACAAAATATCAGATCCAATTTTTCATCTGTGTGCGATTACAAGGAAAATAAAACGCTGAAAACTGGTTCCCTCCCGGAAGTAGCCGAACTCGCCGGAACGGATTCTTCGGATTCGCACTTGCCTTCCGAAAAGCTCAGCTCGAGGTCGTTCATAAATGGAGCGGATCGCTTCCGTCTACTCCGGATGCCCTATAGGGATCAGATACAAAGGCTGATGGTCCTCGGGCAAGCCCAAGACGGCTTGCACATCGGCATCATAAAAAGCCCCAATCGGCACCGCACCCAGGTTGAGCACTGCCGCCTGTAGGAGCACGTTCTGCGCCGCGTGACCGGCTTCCAGGTGCACATAGCGCGGCGAGCGCCCCGAGCCGTACTTCGCCTGCGTCCGTTCGTATACCGCCGCGATCACCATTACGAGCGGCGCTTCCAGGACCGGATCCTGCCCCAACGCTGCGTCGTGGAGCGCTGTACGGTGGTCGCCGCCCCGGATGACTTCAAGGGCGTGCTGCTGGGGCAAGTAGTGGAACACACCATCCGCAGTGACGATATACAGCTCCAGCGGGTACAGCGCGCCGGCGGAGGGCGCGGTTCGGAATCCGCGCGGATCAGTAATTCCCTGCGCCGCCCACAGCAATTGAGAGATCTCGCCTGGATTCAGCTCCTGGCTTGTGAAGTCGCGCCGGGAACGCCGACTTTGCAGCGCAGCCTCAAGCGATACCAACCCGCTCGTCATCGGTTCGGGGAGCGGGTACGAGCTCGGAGGGGTTAGACTGGGCTGTGTCGTGGCGGATGCGTTGTGTGTTGTATTCGCTGGAGCTTTCGCTGCCCCAGCGCATCCCGAGCTGAAGAGGAGGAGCACGATCAACGCCGTCGTGAGATGTTGCTTACTGAAGTTGATACGTTTCATATGCAGTTCCTGTCCTAGCTGCTGAAGGGCCAGACCTGAGGCTCACTCGTCAGGATCCCCCGCGATACCTACGCACTCAATGTTATTACTATTAGATGATGAAAATACCCGTCAGGTCAACACCTTGATGCCAGCACAAATCCCCTCAAGTCTTGATCAGCGAAATCATTTCTCTCAGCGTCTCAGTGGTTCCGGGATTGAACCACTCAGGCTCGGCTTAATCTTCCTTCAAACTACTTCACAGACTATGCAAAAGAGGCATACGATTAGAGATAATATCGGTTACTCATGCTTCATAATGGTGTCAATAGGCGTCTAGATGGTAGCGTGGTAGGAAGATTACACCACCCTGTGAATCAAGATAGATTATCGTGGACTTGAATCTGTAGGAAATATCGTATATATTTTGTATACAAATGACTACAAAAAGTATACAAACCGATCCGATATTGCAAGCCTTGTTCACTTCCCGGGCACGTGTGGAAGTCTTAAAGCTATTCTTCCTTCGATCAAGTAGTCGTCACTATATGCGTGAAATTTCTTCCCTAACTGACCAACCCGTTCGTGCAATTCAACGTGAGCTTGCACGCCTTGAAGATGCAGGCCTACTGATCTCAATTGTCGAGGGCAACCGTAAATACTTTCAAGCCAATAGGCAGTCCCCAGTGTTTTCCGAACTGAGGGCACTTATGGTAAAGACCGCGGGTATCGTAGATCAGTTGAAGAAGATCCTTCAAACCCGATCTGACGCGATCCATGTGGCATTTATTTTCGGTTCGTTTGCGAGAGGATCCGAGACCTCGGCTAGCGATATCGACCTTATGATTATCGGTGCCATTACCAGTCGCGAATTATCCCGCCTATTAAAACCGCTCAAAGAGCAATTGGACCGCGAGATGAATCCAGTTACGATACGAGCAGAGGAGTTCCAGGAAAATGTCAAAAAAGGTGATTCGTTCACGCAGTCTATTCTGGAAGAGCCCAAGATTTTCCTGATAGGGGATGTAGATGAACTTCAAGAAATGGTTGGCGGAGGAACGTCTTAGAACCCATAAGACAAGTAAAGAAGAAATCCAGGGATTGCTCGAAATTGCCAAGCGTGATCTGAACGATGCGTCAGTACAAGATTTATCAACAGATCGTCGTTTTCTTATTGCTTATGAAGGGGCACTAACACTGGCGACGATCCCTTTGTATTGTGCGGGATATGAAACATACGGGAGAGGGCATCATTGGCTGACATTTAGAATTCTTCCTGAAGTTATGGGCGATGAGTATTCCAATCTAGCAGAGTACTTTGATCAATGTCGCACGAAGCGTAATGTTGGAACATATGACCGTGGTGGCCAAATCTCGGAGTCAGAGGTGGATGAATTGTTGGCTGAGGTTAAGTCATTTTATGAAGATGTAATGGATTGGTTGAAGCGCAATCATTCGAACTTGATCTAACCTCTGATAATTAATCGAATCTGCAACTCGTTTCATCGAGTATCCGATTACACGGGTAATCGAACACAAAGTTTTGTGATGTAAACCCTCTAATTCAATACCTTTTGTTAATTCGATTCGCAACAATGAATGGCACAAATGTTTTAGGAATATATACCGTGCAAGGGGTTTTAGCTTTGCGCCGGACAGTTCGGTTTCAAGCGGAGTAAATTAATAGCTGGTTTGAATCTCAAAATTAATACAATTACGTAATCAGAACTGATAGCTTTTGATTATCATTCAAATCGGTTTCACATATTCTATTGCTTCCTATCCTCAACGTTTCTGGGGTCCCCGAATTCGCGTCTTCCAAGCACGAACTGATGAGAGTCCCCCCGGTTGCCAAATAACCCTTATTTTAGGTTCCGCGATTGGGAGGCGAAAAAGGTAGTTCAAATCGACTTCGATACGATCGGTCGGGCCCAGGACCGATGTATATGACAGATACAGCTTACGCCCAGCAAATGCGTCGGGTGACTGCTGAACGATATATCCATGTCGCCTGGATAATTCGATGACAGCTTCTTCAACCTCTGGCCGTTCATTTAGGATTCTATCCCGCTCCAGGTGGCCAATGTAGTTGAAGTCGAGATCCACTGAGATGCGACTCGGTGCCCCAAAGCACAGGTTAAATGCCATCCCACCTTTGAGAATAAGGGTCTTACCCAGAAGTGGATGCCCCGTGATGTCCCCAGCAAGTTCCCCGAGGAGGATAACTTTCTCGAGGGGTGAGACCTGATAACCGGTCTCGTAGGCTGCGCGTTCGAGAAACTCTATGCTAGGGTGCGTCAGGTTCGCTAAGTCTGCTTAGTTCATTAGGTAGTATCAAGTTCCAGCGAAGTTCCAGCTTCCCCCCGCGCCGGCTCCGCACTAAGTATTGCGGAGATTTGGGGCGATTGAGTTCCATTCGGTGAAGAGTCTCATCGGGCACATGAAAAGTCCTTTGGAAGCGCTCGAGGAACCACCCTACTGCCGCCCAGAGATTACCGACACCGTAGGCGTGCAGGATGTCCTCGAGCAACTCAAGATCAAGGATTGAGAAGCCACCAGCCGAAACCACCAGCTCCTCCAAGCCGCCGGACAAATCCGGCCGTCGAAACCCTTCCACCAATGTCCGCTCCGGACCTGTGTTCCGCAGCAGTTTTCCAAGACGTTCGATGCTGCGCGTGCCTAGACTTTGACCTGCATTCGATCGCAAAGCCTTTGGGTGATTGAGGAATTTCACCGTTATACCGTTCAGAGCCAGAGATTTTCGAGGCTTTTCTACATACAGCGTGCAAATATTCCAGAATGCATGCGCTGCGCCAAGGAGTTCCATTGCACTGTGGTATGAGAAGACCCCGGCAGGCCTGATTGCTGCCGCCACCAGGAAAGGATCCGGCCGGAATCTCGCAACAGCCACGCCTGGCGGCACCACTGCGTAAATCTCGCGGGCAACCAGCTTCAATCTTCCGATCTGGAGGTGATATTTTAACCGCTCAACTGTCCCTGATTTGCCACCAGGCGGTGATAGAGCCTCGGTCGCTTCGTCCAGTGAAAAGACCGAGTTTATTGCGAAGAAATCATTTGAGACTTGACGTTTCATGTCGTTATAGGGGGTATTATCCCCTATATCTACTCTTGATGTCAAGTGGTATTGTCTCATCCCGTGCTTCCACTTGATGCCTGCTGGATTTACAGTATAAAACCTTCCCTGTATTGACTACGCGCGTCAAGTATCCTTCCACGCTAATAAAGTCTGCAGGGTTTAGTATAGGCTGCCTTGGGGCAACTGCATGGTTAACGAGCGAGCGTCGTTCACGGCCTAAGTATTAGAGGTTGCCACGCTCACCTTCTGGCGGACCTATGACCGACAGGAAGTCGACCTCGCTGTGGGAAGGGGGAGGGGGTTTACAGTTTTGAGTTCAAGTGGTCGCCGACCAAATCCATCTCCCCTTCAAGCGCGTGCAAAAAGGTGGTCCCCGAGGCCGGTTTCTCTGACATTGCGGCGGGTCATTCCTTGGACATCGTCCTGATCCGATCGCAGCGCGATCGGACTTTCAACTTCGAAAGAAGGCGAGCCGTTGCGGGCAATCCGAGCTGGCCTGTGTTGCATGATTTCACGCGTGAGATGGCCGGCGAATTTCCTGACCGGATGGTCGTTTTAGGCTAGAATACCCCCGTTCGGCAGCGCAACGTTTTGAATACGGGTCTACTCATGAGTGAACGCTATAAATGAACACCATCAGGATTTCGGGGCTTGTCAAGCTGATGAACCGCGTGCGCGAGAATATAGCAAACGGCATTCCGGCCTCGCAGGCGCCGGCATTCCGGTGCATGGTCAATGATGCGATTGCTTTTGTGGAGGGGACCTTCCGCCAGGAAGGGATTTCCTCTGACGACCTGCCTGCACCCACCAGGCGGGCGTATCGATACTTAAAGGACGTCGACCTGGAAAACATCCCCATCCTGAATGACGACCAGACTGGATTACCGGGCAGCATTCGCATATCGAACGTGGTTTCGAGATGCCGAGAGTTCCAGAGGGAATTCACCGAACTGGCTCGAGCAGAGGTGGTGTACGAAAGCAAGCCAGCCGAAATACAGGCCGAGGGCACTCCGCTCCACGGCCGGATGCGCAACCTCGCCTCGCTGATTGATCGTCTCTGTGAAGAAATGGGCGCAAGTCCGTCAAGACTGCCGGGTCCGACCCTGCGCGCCTATCAGTGGCTCAAGTTCTTGAGCGAGGAGGTAAATTTCCTGGGGCATTTGAACACCTTGCTGCAGGCATATGGTGTATGGGGTGAGGGCGAAATTGAGTTCTACAACATGGCGGGTCTCTATCGTTCCCGGGTCCGGGGGGAAGTGCGCCGTGTCGTCGCCAATGAGGCCTTCATCGGCGCGCCGCAGCCGGTCATCGAAGCGCTGATTTCCGCGGCCGTCAACCAAGCGAGCTCTGAATCCAGAGCGTACATTCGGCGCTATGCAGATTCTGATGAGTTCAGCGAAATTCTCACGGAACTTGAACTCATCGGGATCCAAATTGGCGAGATGTCTCGCGGCGTCTATTACGATCTGGGAGAAGTTTTCTCTCGCGTGAATGACCGCTATTTCGAGGGCGGCATGGAACGGCCCGTTTTGATGTGGAACAGAACCATCACGCATGCCAAATTCGGCCATTACGCGCCGGCATCAGACACTGTCATGATCAGCATCGTGCTCGATTCGCGCCAGACCCCGCAGTACGTCATCGATCATGTGATGCATCATGAATTGCTGCACAAGGCGCTGGGCGTATGGGTTGTGAATGGGAGGCGCATTGCTCACACAGCGGAGTTCAAAACCCAAGAACGAGAGTTCGAAGGCTTTCAGCGAGCGCAGGAACATTTGAAGGCGTTATCAACCGAGCTGCGCTTCTCATGATGGAGTAGACTCTACCGGGAATAAAACCGCTGAAACGCTGAAGCGACTGATTGCACTGAAGAATGCTTGTTAGCGTGGCAATGCTTTTCTAAGGTCTATCATAAGGGGCTGGAGATAGTGTATGTGGTAAGTGTGTCCAGGGTTGACTTCCATCAGTCTATTAAAACCCTACAGCCAAACAAGCGAAATTGGGGTTTGGTTTGGTGGTGCACCCCATTTCTTGGACACTCTTAAGGCATCGGAATTGTGATGGCAC
Source organism: Anaerolineales bacterium (assembly GCA_034430795.1). Classification (GTDB taxonomy): domain Bacteria; phylum Chloroflexota; class Anaerolineae; order Anaerolineales; family E44-bin32; genus E44-bin32. The sequence continues at coordinate 7,936 of DAOUDJ010000245.1, forward strand.
AATTGTAGTTATTGATCATCGACCAGTCGAGTGATTTAATTCTTCTTCGTAATATCCATTCCATTCTCTCAACTCCCGCTGCATTTCAACACCCGTCTGCGCATCAAGCAGCAGAAACCTGTTCTTCAGCTTAAATGGATTAGTGAAGTTCTCCTTTTCCCTACTGATTGTCTAGCGTCGACATCACGATATGGTCACACACAAGCCAGCTCAATCCCGATAGAGTATATATGCTGCTTATGATGTACAGCGCTAAAGATCTGGCCGATTTCATCAGCCAGCATCAACCTGCTGCACGCCGAAACCTACGTCACAAATGGCACTCAACACTGACAAATTTGGAGGCTCACAGAGTATGTACCTCAAAGAAAATCTTTCGATCGAAGAGAAAACACTACCCAGATTATTGAACGCTCAAGACGTTGCAGCAGCGCTCAATATGGGTCTCTCAACAGTTTACATGCTGGTGGAACGAGGGGAGCTTTCCAGCATCCGAATAGGTCGCTCTGTCCGAATTCGCCCCGAGGATCTGGAGAAGTTCATCGAGTCAAAGGCGCAGAGGGGGGGCAGCCGTTGAATAGTGCTTTCACCAGCAGGGTTCCGTGCTTGGTCTCGAACATTGTGCTCGACTTGTTCAAGATCTCTGGATTACCATGTTCATTGGCTATTGATACAATGATACGAAGAGCGCGCACCTTAACAATCGAACGGACAAGAGTTACAGAGTCGCCTTTCCTTGAAACTTCAATAGAAAAGGAGTAAAGGAAATGGCGAAAAAGATTCGCGGTCATGGTGAAGGCTCAATCCACCAGCGCTCCTCGGGGAGCTGGCGAGCTCAGATATCCAGCGGCGATAAACGATTCGGGAAAACCTTCAAAAAGAAGGCGGATGCCCAGGATTGGTTACGCAAGATGCAGAACCAGCTTGAAATGGGACTTGAAATAGAAGGTGGCAAGCTCACCTTAGCAGAATATCTCCCACAATGGCTGGAAATGAGGAAAACCTCTTTGCGCCCTAGCACGGTAACTCAATATCGTCAGATCATTCGGGATCACATCATCCCCCACGCTGGCGAAATCCCCCTGAGGGATCTGCGACTTGCCCGGGTTGAACGTCTCTATGCAAACCTCCATGACTCGGGAGTGAGCGTGCGAACAGTACAATTCGCTCATGCCGTGCTCCACGCAGCTTTGGAGAAAGCGATTAAGTATGGACACATCGGGCATAATCCAGCCCATGGAGCATCCTTACCGAGAAGTACCCACTCCGAGATGAATGTCCTGGATGCAAACCAGGTGACCCAATTCCTGATAGCAGCACAGGACAGTCGATATGAAGCCCTGTACTCCCTGGCCATCCATACCGGCATGCGCCAGGGTGAACTCTTTGGATTGAAGTGGACGGATCTTAACTGGAACCGTGGAGAGTTAAAAGTCCAGCGTCAGGTTAAGCTAGAGACAGGCAAGGGATGGACTTTTGCGGATCCGAAAACAAAAAGGGGGCGGCGAACGATAAAACTCGGCAATGAGATTTTGAAACTATTGAGAACGCATAAGAAAAATCAGGATGCACAGAAATCCATTACGGGTTCAAGTTGGAAGGAGAACAGACTGGTCTTCCCGTCGTTGGTAGGAACACCTTCCAACCCGAGCAACCTGAGGAAAGATTTTCTGGAAGTTCTTGATAGAGCTGGATTGCCCAGGATCCGATTCCACGACCTGAGGCATACCGCGGCTTCGTTGATGCTGAGCAACGGAATCCCAGTTAACGTAGTCTCAAACAGACTCGGTCATTCGCAACCCAGCACTACGTTGGATATCTATGCTCATCTATTTTCGGAAACCCAGGCTGAGGCAGCCAGGATCATGGACGACCTGGTGACACCCATCAAGTTAGATATG
>DAOUDJ010000246.1:0-26623 GCA_034430795.1 Anaerolineales bacterium
TCAGGATATGCCAGATACGCGCGCCAATGATGCCCCCTATGAGAACCCAGATCAACGCATCCCACACTAAATCGGGGTTCTCACCTCGTCGGCGAGCGTTGAATTGGGCTAGAAAGGTGCCAGCTACAGCGCCCAGCATGATGATGATACCGTAAAGTTGGATCGTCAGTGGACCGATTTGGAAAGACATGGATCACCTCGCAGGTGCACACACAGATTTTTTACCACCCCATCGGCGCAGCCAAAGATTGGATACAGCCGAAAGGGAGGTCATCCCTCCCCAGAAGAGAGACTGAGCCAGGGGATTAGGGTATTTATGAAAGATTTGCCGGTATTCGGAGCCTGCCTTTACCAGGGCATACAGCTCGCTGGAGAGCTCCCATAAAGCTTGGTGGGCAATGATCCCCAGGCCAATTCGTTTGAGGAACGTGCCTGGCCGTGGACCCCTCTTGCGGCGGAAGAAGATCAACCACGCAGCATGAAGAAAAGCAAAGGGAAACGTCTGCAGGTGACCAAATTCGTGTAGAAAGTTCAGCCGAAGCCGCGGTTCTCGCGGTAGCCCTGCCCTGAGGATCAAATTGATCAGAGGTGGATGGGGGAGCGGGACCCCACCCACTCTGACAAAATGCCATAGCTGGTCCCCTTCACCGATTTCGCCTCTAAGACCATACCAGGATCGAACCGGTTGGAGTTGATCAGCCATTTATTGTCTTCTGGAGGGAAACGAGTCTGGCGGAATATTCGTGTTTACCATCTCCACCAGCAGCTTCGACCGCCAGCAGTATTTCACTTTGTGTCAGCATCGTTGGGTTGAATCGCACCAGAGCTATTCGAGAATGGTGATCCACTTCTGCACTAACCATTCCTCTTAATTCCAGTAGGCTATTCTGAACCCGCCTTGCACAGTTGGGGCAGCCCATGCCCCAGATCTCAAGTACAGCACCGCGAACGATGGCTAATTCCTCCGGTAAGGTTTGCTTGCTCACGGTCTCTACATGACAGTTTTGTGTATCGTTCATCTCTCATCCTCTAAAATGTGACTGAATATATATGGATCGGCCAGCTGATGACTGTTTGACAAATGACCGGAATGATCTTGATCTCTCTGATCTGTTGGGGATTGTTGTAGTGCTTCAATATCGAGCACCTTGTCGATGTTCTCGTCGAAGGTTCGCTTGCACACCGGGCTACAAAAATGATAGGTCGCGTAGCCAAGCTCGGTTTTCCAAATGGCATTAGAGATCTCGACATTCATACCGCAAACAGGATCAACTGGTTTTGCCATTTCAACACTTTCTCCCATCGAGCTCAAGTCCAATCCATCCTTCTGTGATAGATTTGCTCGCGCTCGGCCATTAATCGGCCGCAGAAGTTGAAGAGTCAAGGGATTGCTTGTCGGTCGTTTCCCTGCTGAGTGGTGATGTCCGCCATGGGGTGCCGATCCAGGGTAGAAGGAAGTAGTCCGCACCGATGTAGCCGGCGACCTTCCAGGCTAGAATTAACCCAAGGGCGATGAGGAACAACACAGGATTGGTGCTGGCAGAGCCTGCCATCATGAAATTCCAGTTCATTAATGCGCCGAAAAAGGCCGCAAACCCCGTGAAAGCACCCAGAATTAGAGCAACCCCAAGTACATACTCGCCGTAGGCGATGACCTTGGCAAACCATGTGTAGGTTTGGGCATCGAGAAGCATCTGGATAAACACGCGATACCAATCAAAGGAAATCGGAGCTCTTCCCACTTCCGGGATCGACACAGCGTTCAGCCAATAGCCTTTGAGCGCTTCACCGCCAGACACCCAGGCCGGATTCCCGACCTTGTGCGTCGCGGCGTCGATCCAGCGATAACCGAGCCACAAGCGAGGCAGCAGCCAGAGCCAGGCTGAGCGCCGGTCGCCTAGCAATTTCTGAACGAAAGGTGGATCTTGTACGACATTACCTGCACGGTAGGATACAGTGGCCATCTAAACCGACCTCCTTTTTATATGCTTTTCAAGCATTCTATCGAGAGATGGGTATGGCCGTAAGCCGCTTTTGGCGGGTGTCTCGATAGGCGATTATGCTCATAGACGCGGACGTCCAATCAATCTCTATGGATCGGCAATGACAGGGGTGACTTCGCATGATTACGTTGGCGTTGTGTAGCAGCTTAGCTCTGATTCCAGGCAGAGGGGACAAAACCGGTCGGAGAAGCCCCGAGAGCGTACCCGGCGAGGGTTATGACCTCGAATGATCTGGAAGCAGATTGAACAACAGAGATGCGAATTGTGAACTGTCCCTGAACGGAGGGGAATGAGCTGCTCTCAACTTGCAGATTCCACGATTGGCCGCAATTCGTCGAGCAAACGGTTTGTAGTGTCGGCCTCCCCGAGCGCCATCAGATGGACGCCAGAGACGCCGGGCAGTGCCCGAATTTCCTCGATGAGCTCGAGCGCCATGTCGACGCCCAGCCTCTCAGGACACGGGGATTCGGCCAATCTGCGCATGATGGTAGAGGGAATGGTGATGTCGGGGATGCGTTCTTGGAGGAAAACGGCATGTTGGAGGGAATGCAAAGGGCTGATGCCGATCAGCACATGCGCCTTCGAAAGCAGATCGCGTTTGTCAAGAGCCTCAAGCCATCGCTCGACAATCGTCCCTTCATAGACAAGCTGGGTCTGGATGAACTGCGCACCGGCGTTGATCTTCTTCTCTAATCTAAGCGCGTCGTAGGCAGGATTCGGGTCGTTGGGGGACCCAGCCGCCCCAAGAAAAACCATGGGCGGATCATCGATTTGACGACCGTCAAGCAAGAGACCTTGATCACGCAATCTGCGTAATATCCAGAGCATCTGGGTCGCGTCGAGGTCAAATGGCAGCCCCATGAAAGGGGCTCGACCGGCCGTAGGCGCATCACCTGTTAAGCAGAGAATATTGTTGATGCCTAACGCGCTGGCGCCTAGTACTTCGGATTGTAAGATCAGTCGCTGATAATCACGAGCCGTAACCTGCAGGATTGGTTCAAGCCCCAAGCTCTTAAGGATTTGACAACCCGCCAGGCTCGACATGTGAGCTGTGGCCATCGGATTCTCCGCGACGTTTACAGCGTGCACGCGGCCGCGCAACAGCTCAACCTGCTTTGCCGAGGCCTCTAACCTAACACCGGTTGGTGGTACGAATTCGCCCGTAACGACGAACTCTCCTCTCATGAGGGCTGTTTGCAAACTTGAGACCTGCTCGTGGGAGGTAGCAGGATGATGCTCCTGGTCCCCATTCCACCACGCCGGCTGACGCATATCCCTGAAGAGGATGGAAATCTCCTTTTTCCAATCACGGAGTGGCTTTAGGGCTGTGATGGTGAGAAGCTTGCGTTTTCGAGCCTCTAGGAACAACGCAAGCCATGTTGAGTGGCCAACGCGAGACCAATCCAAGGGTGCTTGCACCTCCAGAAGTCCTTCCAACTTCTCCATCGCCTCTGCGCGGTGGTAGATCAAATGCCACACACATGGGCGACCAGGGTTCACGCAACATTGATCCACAGAACCGCTCCCACATGGACCATTCCGCAGACCCTTCGGGCAAAGCATGGGACAAATATAGGTAGTTGCTTGAAGTATGCAGTTCCCGCACATACTACATTGAAACATCCAACCCTTGATCGCCTTCTCTGCAGCCAGGGCAAGTCCGGCAACTCCCTGCGGAGGGGAGATGGGTAAGAAGGCTGATCTGAACCGTCGTGGATGTTTCATCCGCAGGACTTTCCTTTTACTACGCTGAAGAGATGTATCAAAATGTGTTCAACCCGTCAGGATTGAGATGTGATCTTGTTCGACTTTAATCGGATAGCGGTCGAGCGGGCGCGGAGGAGGTCCCGAAACGACATTGCCCTGTTTATCAAAGACGCCAACGTGGCAAGGGCAGAAGAATTGTTCCAGGTCGGAGATCCACCGGACTCGGCAGCCCAGATGGGTGCAGATGTTCGACATGGCGACGAAATCGCGCCCGTTCTGTGTCAGGATGTAGACGGATATGTCTTTGTCGGAGGTTATCCAGCCGGTACTGCGCTCAATCTTCGCTTTGAATAATGTGGGTGTGCCCAGCTCGACCTTTGCAACCGATCCCAAAGGGATCCACTGTTCAGCTTGTTGGCGCAGGGAATCGCCGAGGATGTAGGCGATCGCAGGGACGGTATATGCAGCCGCGAGGAAAGTGGCAATCGCACCTGTGATGAAGCTCAGAAACTGGCGCCTGGGCATAACCGCTTGCTTATCTTCACTCATGACGAGTATCCTTTCGATTCGAAGGGCTGTCATTTACCTACTCTTGATGACCCGGAGGATCACATCGCGCGGAGCTTGCTCCGGAGCCTCCAAGTAGTGAGAATGCCTTCTCGAGTTACAGCGCCCAGCCACTTTCCACCCTCCGACACCTGAAGTTGGGTGAGATCGTCGTTGAGCAACCGCTCAAAAACCTCATACACGCCTTCATCCGGGTGGACAGATGGCAGCTCGTGCAGCGACTTCATCGCCATCCCAACCGTCGTGGTACCCCATCGCTCATGCTCGACAGATTTGATCTCACGCATGCTGATCACGCCTGTGACTCGGGATCCGCCTGACACAGGAAACCACTCCCTGCCGGAGGGGATAACGATCTCATTCACCAGCCTTTCCAATGTCAACATCGGCAGCACCACGGGGTCATCGTTTCGTAAAATATCCCGCACCGTCAAACCGGCCAATCCCTTCTTGAGCGCGATATTGGCAATGCTCTGGACGGAGGCATTCTGCAGGAACCACCCAATCATCACGATCCAAAATCCATTGGCAATATGTCCATTTAAAATCTGGAAGGCTCCCCAGCCGATCAACCCGTAGGCCGCGACTTGTCCGAAAAACCCCGAGATCTTGGTCGCGCTCTCGAAATTCCCTGTCACGCCCCATAGGATTGCTCGCAGGATACGTCCGCCATCGAGTGGGAAGCCCGGAATGAGATTGAACAGCGCGAGTGAGAAATTCGCGACTCCCACCCAGCGCCCGAACTCATACAATTTCGGCCCGACAGTCTCTGGACCTGCCCAGCTCAGCGATCCAAATAGGATGGCCAGCCCGAAGCTGACGATCGGTCCGGCGATGGCGATGAAAAGCTCATCCTTTGCTCGCTTGGGTTCATGCTTGAGGTGGGCCAATCCCCCGAAGATGAAAAGCGTGATCTTACTGACTTGAACACCGAGGCGGGTCGAGACGAGACTGTGGCCGAGTTCATGCGCCGTGATGGAAACGTAGAGGAATGTCGTGACAGCCAACGCCAATAACCAAGCATCCAGGGAGCTCAACGCAGAGTAGTTGGCGGGAAAGTAGAAGCCACCTAGAGACCAGATGATCGCGCCAAAGCCCAGGGCCCAGGAAAGGTCAGCTCGGATTTCGATATTGAACACAGTAGCTATCGTGAAAGAGTTTCGCATTGTCCATCATCCATCGACTCCCACCTTCCAGCAACGCTAATAGAGGGGGAATCTCCTCGAGCACTCACATTCTGGCAGTCGGGACTGGCACATTGAAGGGCACTTCTGCGTAGGCCGTCACGAGCACAACGGCGTATGTAGTGGAAAACGTGGCCCCCAATCCTCGACGTCCGCTTTAGTTGAGATCTGCTTGTCTTCAGGGATCAATCTGTGGGTAGGCCATTTGGCGCTTTTCAAATAACTATCATTCTTATACGGTGAGGGAAGCTGGGGGCGCGACAGAGCTGTGCCGGAGTGGAATACTTAAGGTCCTCAGGGCGCCAAGCGACAGAAGGAGAAGGAATGGCTGACAGCGAAGATCAAACTCATGAGCAAGCGAGGAGACCACTGGAGATCTTGCGTTCCCTGCTACATGTGGGATGGACGCGACTTCTTATGATCAGCCTCGGCATCAATGTTCTACTGGCAGAACTCCTTCTGATTGCCTTTCCCAACACAATGCGGGACGAGCTGGAGTTGGTTGCCGGGGTCTATCTCCTCAGTATGGTTGTGCTCTCCGTCCTGGGAGCCATGCTGTTCGCGGTCCTAGTTGCAGGAGAGGTGGGATCTCACCCATTGAAATTGTCCCTTGGGGGTTGGGCACTGATCTTGCTCGGCCTGGCGCTCAACGTGGTCTCGACCGGATGTCCGGCTTGCCCTGCGCCGCTTCTTGAGAAAGTCGGGATTGTAGAAGGGCTAGCGGCGTATCCTTTAGGTGGGTTGGAAATAAAGCTATTCAGTGTGCTCTTGCTTGGGTACGTGATGTGGTCTGCGTTGCGCCCTTCTCGAAATATTCTTGCCTTATCTGCCTCACCGAACCAAATCCAGCCCGAAGTTCGTCCTGTAGGCTCGGCGCGCATCGGAGCACAGGTCATGCAGCTATCTCTCGGCGTCGCGAGCATACTGGCCTTCTTTCTGCTCCCTGTTCTACCCCCAGTGATGAAGATACAGTTCGAACCGAGCCCTGTCGCTGTCGCATCCTCGAGCATTTTGACCAGCGGAAGCGTGGATATTGCCAAACTCTACGATCAGATCAACCCCGCTGCAGGCTATGAATTGCCTGTAGTGTATGGTGAACTTGGACCGATGTTGCTGGAAGCGGGAGCCATAGATCTTGATTTGATGGAGCAGCTGTACACAAGCTCGACGGTCCCTCTCACTGGAACCCAACGCAGCATCTTGACCCGGGGGAGCGATAGGGGGGTTGTGATTGACCGCAATAGCGCAAGATTCCTGCTTCACTTTTTCTGGGCGTTGGGGCTGACGAACGAAAACCCCATCTTGGAGCAGGGACCTCTTCAGTCCAGGAGTGAAGGCGACATCGGACGATTTGCTTCAACCGGAGGATGGACGTTGGGTAAAAAGCCGGCGACGGAACTCTACTCGAGCACAACGATCATTTCGTTAACTCCCGGCCAACAAGCGCGGGTCGAGAAGGTGGCTGCACAAGTGTATCGACCGTGCTGCAACAACTCAACGATCTTTCCCGATTGCAATCACGGCATGGCAATGCTGGGACTGCTCGAACTTCTTGCCGCCGCGGATGCCAGTGAGGAAAAGATGCTGGAGGCGGCCAAGTATGTGAATGCGTTCTGGTTTCCGCAACAAGCGCTCGAAGTCGGGCTCTATTATCAGGTTGCGCAAGGGCTGGACTTCGACTCTATCGATGCCTCGCTGGCAGTAGGTCCAGAGTTGTTTTCGGCTGACGGCTACAGCAATGTGCATGCATGGCTCGCAGATGCCGGCCTACTTGACCAGGGAGCCGGCCGCGGCAGCAACTGCGGCGTCTAGCACCCCGAAGACTGAAGCAAGGAGGTACACATGGCAGAGCTTCCTCCAAGGCTCACGCGCCACGGTTTTCTCGTAACCATTCGCAGCCTGATCGCAGCTTCTGCAGTGGGTGTCGTGGCCGGGCCGATCCTGGCCTTCTTTTGGCCGATGGAATTGCTTGAGACACCTGAGACACCTATTTCGCTAGGTGACGAGGAAACCATCCTGGTGGGAGGCTCAAAGACGGTTCGTTTTGGGAGAAACCCCGCGATTGTGATTAACTTGGAGCAATTTGGTTTGGTGGCTTACAGCGCGGTATGCACCCATTTTGCATGCATCGTTAAGTGGAATCCCGAGAGCGGGATGATTGAATGCCCCTGCCATGCCGGCTTCTATGATCCACAAGATGGTTCCGTCATCTCTGGTCCGCCACCCTTACCCCTAGAACGGTTCAAGGTATCGAAGGAAGGTGGCACGATTTACCTGGAGACTCTCACGTAGTTTTGCTGCATGTTGTCCGGTGCAGAAACGCGTCCGGCTGAGCGCACCCACGGATGGGAAGCCTTACGCCTCCGTTTTACATTCGGGACAACCTTGGCCTGTTAGAAGCAGCCATCGAAGATCAATCTAATGGTTGGTCCACACTGCTTCGCTTGAAGTGAATCCCGTGTCGGAATGTGACAACTGTCACATTTTCCGCGTGATGCGCCATTTGGCCCTAGTCCCGGCCGATAATCTCCCCTACGCTTATGCAGGCCACTCGCCGAGGAGGAAAATCGCGCCGTGCCTACTTTTAAACGTATGGTGACGCCAATCGCGTTTGGATTTGCGGGGATGCTCACTCTGACCGGAATCTATTTTGGCATCGTATCCCTGGCTGAGAGCCCCGCCCATGCAATTGAGTTGTTCTTGGAAGATCGTTGGATCGTTTTTCCAATCATCTTGGGCTTTGGAATCCAGGTGACGCTGTACGTCATCTTGAAGAAGCGTCTCTTCATCCCCGTAGCCGATGTCGGACCGAGTGGAGCGCTCACCGGAGCCGGAGGCGGGGTCTCGGCCACAGCGATGGTTGCCTGCTGCGCCCATCATGTGACCGATGTACTGCCCCTGGTCGGACTCACAGCCGCGGCTACCTTTCTGGCAGAATACAGGCTGGCCTTCATGCTCACGGGGCTGGGGACAACGATCCTGGGCATCCTCGTGATGCTGACGATATTAATCCGCGAACGGCGCAAAGCTGTAGGGATGCTCTTGTCCACCGGGGAGGTTGCATGAAAAGCGTGACCGAGACGATCTATTCAGACTCTCGCAATAGGCTCTCAACGAACGGCTTAAACCTCCCTCGAGGGTTTATGCTTGTCCTTATCTTCGCCGCCGGATGGATGTTAAGCGGATGCAGTCAATCCTCTGCCGCAGATCGAGGAGTAGAGCTGACCGGGGGAGGGGAACTCTCCAAGCAAGCAGACGCCCAGCCGCCATCTCAAAACTTGTCGCGCGTGGATCGCCAGGGCGCGGTGGAGATGGCCGTCACACCAATGGACATTGGGGGTGGATCAGACGGAGTGATCCGGTTCGAGGTGACGATAAAAACCCACACGGTCGACCTATCGATGGATCTGGCGCGATTATCCACCTTGGCGACCGACCTCGGCATGCGCTTGGACGCAGAATCCTGGACCGGTGGAAGCGGCCACCATGTAAGCGGGGAGCTGGATTTCCCAATGTACACTCCAGATGGAACTCCGTTGATAGGGGATGCGCAGGAAATTATCCTCACTATTCGCGATGTTGATGCCTCTGAAAGGGTCTTTGTATGGCAAGTATCCGAAATCCCTTAAAGTGGAGACTATTCCTTGGCGTACTTGGAGCTCTGGTCGGTGTGGCCCTGGTTATAGGTTCACCCACCTCCGCATATGCAGGTGATGACCCACCCAGTAAGGTCCACATCTACTTCAGTGCAGGCTGCGTGGATTGCTGGCCCTACGTCGAGGAGATCATGGTTCCTGCCTTGCGCGCAGGGGGCGTCTCGGCTGAGGTCGAGATCCACGACTACACCGTCCCGGCGGAGCGGACGCGACTGCTGGAGATGGCGGACAGCATTGAGCTGCCGCGTTCGATCGCAGATTCGCTTTATGCTTTTGTTCCCCTTCAGGAGGGCGAACTGGTCATCCTGGGACATGTACCTCCGCAACTGATCGGGCAAGTCCTGGGAAGCGCGAATCTCCCGCCTCGGCTTGTGATCTGGCAGCCGGAGATGCACGGCGAGCCGACGGAATACCGTTTGTGGGCCTGGGCAGGGGATGTCGTGACATTTGATATCCATACGCCCTTCGAGGAAGCGTTACCTGAAGCACTTGTTTCACAAGGGCCGTTGCCCGTTGGGCTAGCGAACCTCGGCCAACTTCTCCCCGCCGTGATTGTCACCGGTCTGGTGGATTCGGTTAACCCATGTGCCTTCGCAGTGATCCTGCTTCTGCTTGCATTTCTCTTCACCATTCGTGAGTCCCGTCAGCGAATCCTTCAACTCGGTTTGGTGTACATTGGGATGATTTTCCTTGTGTATTTCGCCATCGGGTTGGGACTGCTGCGGGCGGTGCGCTTGTCGAGTGACCCCCACTTTATCGCCCGCGCCGGGAGCTGGATCCTGATCGGCCTGGGCGTCATCAACCTGATCGAGTACTTCTTTCCGCGTTTTCCGATCAAGCTGCACATGCCGATGATCGCCGGCCAGAAGACGAACGAGCTGCTCAAGAAGGCCACAGTGCCCGCCACCGTGGGTGTTGGGGTACTGGTGGGCTTATGCACCTTCCCGTGTTCCGGCGGCGTCTATGTGTCGATCATCACGCTCTTGAACGCGAAGACAACATTGGGATGGGGGGTCGGTTATCTGGCCCTTTACAACGTCCTCTTTGTCTTGCCCCTGATTGTGATCCTGGTCGGCGCCGGGAATCGTTTGACCGCGAAACGATGGGCACGCTGGGAGCGCGAGCATTCGCTCAGGATCCGTCTCTGGTACGGCTTGATCATGGTCGGGCTCGGCCTGGTGATGTTGCTGTGGGTGATCTAGTGAGGCGAAGGATGCGCTTTAACATTGGGCCTCATACGACCTCATGAAGGCTATTGTAAAGCGTACAACTCCGTTTCTCATCGTGACCGCGGGAGTGCTCGTGATCCTCTTTGGAGTGGTCGCTAACCGCTACAACCGGCTCCTTGAATCACCCGGAGATGCGCCATTGCCGGCCTCGATCGCAGGTCTGCAGCTTACGGACTTCAGCCTGGGCAAGGACGCCGTCGGAGAAATCACAAAACTTCACCGGGGGGCGTTTCCGCTCACATCTGGGGCGACGGGCGCCTATGGGGATGGGAGAGAAATCCTCGTGTGGTCTTCGGGAACTGCAAACCGCCTGAGTGCGGCGAAGATGGTTTCCAGCATGCGTGATGCGATCAAGACTGGGGCATCACCTTTTACCCCCGTCGGGGAAGTGATGTCTGAGGGAAGGACCATTTATCAACTGGTGGGATTAGGTCAACAGCACTACTACTTTCAATCTGATGCATACGTGATCTGGCTGGCTGCGGATTCGGCTTATGCCGATCAAGCCCTCGAAGAATTACTGGAGTTTTACCCATGAACAAGCGACATTGGATCCTGATGCTGCTCTGCTGTCTGGCTCCGTTAGCCGCCCTGGGGGCGATCTTCCTGTTTCAAATTCCGGTCAACACCGTACTGCTGATCGCGCTCGTGTTGATCTGTCCACTCAGTCATGTTCTTATGATGTCATTTATGGATCATGAGCATGAATCCGCGGTCGAGCAGAACACGCTCGGGACCGAGGGCTAATCAGGGTATTTACGTACAGGCAAGGAGCTCAGAATGTTGGCAGATGTTGGCTGGGTGTCTCTGTTTCTTGGTTTCCTCGTGGCGATGTACACCACGTTCATCTCCATCCAGGGCGGCAGGGAGAATCGTGAGGAGCTTATCGAGAGTGGACGAAATGGAGCGTTGCTGACCTTTCCCTTGCTCACGATCTCGGTCGTGGCACTGCTCTATGGCTTGAACAAGATGGATTTCAATCTAGCTTACGTGTCCGACGTAACCAGTCGTGCCATGTCCCCCTTCCTGCGGATGACCGCCCTGTGGGGTGGTCAGGCAGGGTCGATTCTTTTCTGGGCGTGGATGATGTCCGCTTTCGTCGCCGCCGTGACGATCCGGAAGTGGGATCGTAATCGCGAACTTATGCCGTACGTCATCGCCGTCGCCATGGGCACAACGGCGTTTTACATTGGCCTATCCCTTTTCATTTCCAACCCGTTTGCTCGTTTGTGGCACATCCCCGGCGGCCAGGAGCTGTTGCAAGCAGTCTTTCGACCTGCGGGTGCCATGCCTTTCTACCCGCAGGATGGGCAGGGTTTGAACCCTCTTCTACGCCACTTCGGGATGATCGGCCATCCACCCACGACATATCTCGGTTTTACCGGCTTCGTGATCCCCTTCGCTTTCGCCATGGCCGCGCTGATCACGGGCAAAGCGAATGAAGACGATTGGATCCGCACGACACGCCGTTGGACCCTGATCGCCTGGCTGTTCTTGAGTGTTGGGCTGGTTCTTGGCGGCAGATGGGCATACGACGTGCTGGGTTGGGGAGGTTTTTGGGGTTGGGATCCCATCGAAAACGCGATGCTCATGCCCTGGCTTACAGGTACGGCTTTCTTACACTCCGTGATGGTCCAGGAAAAACGCGGGATGCTCAAGGTCTGGAACATCATCCTCATTATCCTTACCTACGCGTTGATCCTCTTTGGCACCTTCATCACGCGCACGGGTGTGATAAGTTCGGTTCATGCGTTCACTAAATCCGCCTTGGGCCCGGCGTTCTTTGTCTTCATCGGCTTCACGTTCCTCGGTTCGATGTCATTGTTGTTTAGTCGCCTGGGCACGCTGAAGTCAGAGCATGAGGTGGAGAACTTCTTCTCACGCGAGACACTGTTTCTGCTTCAAAACATGCTCATTATCGCCGTCACCTTTGCAATCTTCTGGGGAACGGTCTTCCCCATGATCTCCGAATTGATTACGGGGACGAAGATCACGGTCGGTCCGCCGTATTTCAAGCGCGTGACTGGGCCATTGTTCGCCACGCTCGTACTGCTCATGGCAGTAACCCCATTTTTTTCCTGGCGTAAACAATCCATCAGGAGAATGGCAAGAACTCTCCTTCCGCCGTTCCTCCTGTCCGTGATCGTCGCAATTGTTTGGGGTGCTTTCCATCGCCAGCACCCCTCATCCTACCTCGCGCTATGGATCGTTTCCATGGTGGTCATCTCGATCCTGCTTGAGTTCGCAAAGGGTGTACGGGCTCGCATACGAACACAAGGGGAGCATCCACTGCTTGCCCTTTTGCGACTGATTGGTCGCAATCGAAGACGCTATGGCGGTTATCTAGTTCATCTGGCTGTCATCATGATCGGCCTGGGATTTGTCGGGGACGCCTACTTCAAATACGAGACCCAAGGGACGCTTGCGATCGGCGAACGGCTCCAAATCCAGGATTACGAATTGGAGTTCAACGGTCTGGAGCGCTATCCTGGCTCGGATGGCAGGGACGTGGTGGAGGCGACCACCACGCTCTTTAAAGACGGCCGCTTCCTGCGTGAACTCAAGCCCCGTCGGGACTACTTCGTCGTGCAGCGCCAGCCGATGACCATACCCGCGGTCCACAGCACGATGGGGGGAGACGTATACGTGTTGCTGGTTGGATGGGAAGAGATCGGTCAGAAGGCATCGACCTTCAAGATATATGTCAATCCGCTCGTGAATTGGACCTGGTTCGGGGGACTGCTTCTCGTTGTCGGAGGATTGGTGGCGGCGTGGCCGGAGAGCGGATTCATGATTCGTAAGTCTTACAGCCTCAGGCGCCAACGGCTTGTGTCACGCCCCGCGGAGGGAGATTGAGCGGTCATGAAGGTGCGATTATTACTGGCAGTTATTCTCATCGTTTCCGCATCATCGGTCACGTACGCACAAGGTGGCGATCAAGGCTTTCCGACGGCTGATGATGTCAATGAAATTGCAAAAAAACTCTACTGTCCTGTCTGTCCGAATACGCCCCTGGACGTCTGTGAGACCAAGGCGTGTCAGGACTGGAGAGCGCAGATCAAAGATCAATTGAAGTCAGGCTGGACCGAGGATCAAATCATTGATTATTTCGTTCTACAATATGGCGAGCGCGTGCTGGCCGAACCCCAACGACGAGGGTTTTCGGCGATGGTGTGGGTTTTGCCGTTGAT
This sequence comes from Anaerolineales bacterium, assembly GCA_034430795.1. Taxonomy (GTDB): domain Bacteria; phylum Chloroflexota; class Anaerolineae; order Anaerolineales; family E44-bin32; genus E44-bin32. Next base: position 13,538 of record DAOUDJ010000246.1, read on the forward strand.
CGCGGTTGGCTTAGGTTTGATCGCTCTGTGGTACGTCCTCAGAGAGTGGAGAACCAATCGTGGCCCACTTGAGCTATACGTTGAAAACGAAGTGGATTTGGAACCAGAAGTTGTGGCACGTATTGAGGATGAGCTGAACAAGATGCGATGAAATCCTGGTGCTCATCGCCGAGGTGGAACCGCATGAGGTCGTGATCATTGAGAGGTCATTGATGAATCTTGGGGCAGTCTTTGTGGGATTGGCACTGATGCTCGTTTCGGGAGTTATTCTAGCCGAACCGTATATAAGAATGAATCGCCACCGGTCGATCCGGTCTCGGGTCTCGGGAGGAGGTCTCGGGACAGACAGGGTTGAGGTGCTGATGGCTCTGCGAGATCTGGACTTCGATTTCCAGCTAGGGAAGATTAGCGCAGAGGATTATCGGACTGCACGGATGATGCTCATGAGGGAGGCGGCAGTGGTTCTGCAGGCTCAAGATCGCCAGGATCAGGCGCTCGATGCCGAAATTGAAGCGCAGGTCCAAAGCTTGAGGGCGTTGAAAATGGAACATCCAACCTGTCGTCGTTGTAATTCCCCGCTGAAGTCAGGTGCCCGTTTTTGTTCGAGTTGTGGATCTCAGGCGGCTTGAATATTCCGGGCTAGCTCATGGATGGCAGCAGGCAACTCAAGTTGACCCAGTCCGTCGCTGCGTCCAAGCCACGAATCAAGAGGAGACATGCGTAAAATTATAAGCATTCTTTTTCTATTAACAGTCTTAATCCCACCCGCCGGTCCAGGACTCGCGCAGGAGGGTACACCTATTCCTGAAGAGGGTATTCTCGTTAGGGGATTTCTATCTAACCGCACAACGGGTGAACCTGGTCCCGACGGCATCGAAGTGATGCTGCACGCCTGGGATGAAAGCGGCGCTGCGCGTGGGATGGTGCATGGAGTGTCGGGTCCCGGAGGGGCTTTCGAGTTTGAGGGAGTGAACGTAGAACAGGGCGTTTTCTACGCCGTGATGGCGGTGTACCAGGGTGCGATGAATCTCTCCGAAACGTTTGAGGCCGATGCGGACGGCAGGCTGCCGGAAATCGAAGTTCTGATCTATGAGACGACGACTGATACGACAGATATCAGCATCGACCTGTTTCATCTCGTCATTGGAACGGGACAGGGCGGGCTCACGGTCGCGGAATATTACGCACTCTCCAATCAAGGGGATAAAACCGTTGTCAACTCCAGTGCTCTTGAGCAAGGGGGAGAAGACACATTAGTATTTACCCTCCCTCCGCATGCTGCGAATATTTCCTTCCCTTCTGCAAATCCTAAAAGATATCGAGTATTTCCAGGCGGTTTTGCCGACTCAAGCGGTATATCCCCGGGTGTCGGCACCAGTCAGGTTGTCGTCACCTATGTCTTACCCTACGAAGAAGGTCCTCTTACCATCATACGACCCGTGCCGTTCGATGTGGGTGAGATCAAAATATTCTTGCCGCATGAGGCCGGACTGCAGTTGGAAGTGAGTGAAGGTACAGAGGAGGGAGTGAAGATGCTGGGTTCGAACGCTGAGGCTTATGAGGTGTATAGACTGGGTCCGCTGCAGCAGGGTGATCCAATCGAGCTGGTCGTGACAGGAACCCTGCCAAGCTTATCCCCGCCTGAGAGTCCTGAGAGTGATGAGACCATTACAAATACTGCAGGCACCGGACCGGGCTTGCTCTGGGGGGCTTCCATCCTCGGCGTGGGGCTCATCATGGGCGGACTGTGGTGGTGGCGGAGGGGTGAGGAGCGAAGTGCTGGCGAAGAGGTCCTTGGACCGGGAGAGTCTCATGATGAAAGCTGAGCAGGGCCAGTAGGCCTAACGGCATGCCCTATTCTAGGTCAGATCCAATGATAGAGCGGGCAACTCGTTCGGACCAGCGACGAGTTGCCCGCTTGGCGTGAGTAGGAGATTGGCTCACACCAACAGCTCGTGGCTCTTACTCAAGCCACGGACAGTCCCGAATGCGCCTCAGGCGTGATGTCCATGATCCTCATGGCCGGCGTGGTCACCTGATTCCATGTACTTCATAGGATTTTCGTCAAATGTCTTCTTACAGCCGGGTGCGCAAAAGTAGTACGTCTTCCCCATATGCTCGGATTTCCATTCGGTCGTAGCCTCGTTCACTTCCATTCCGCAAACAGGATCCTTAGCCATCGATTTATTATCCTTTCTAGGGTGATTCGATAGTGAGTCGCTCAAGTGAAAAATGTGATATATGTGAATAATGCGCCGACGGCCAGCAGGACAAGTAAGACGGTTGCCCCGATCGGGTTGCCGACCATCATCATCATGCCGCCCATCATACCTCCTGTCATCGCTCCTCCTGCGAGCAATAGATCGACCAAGAGCCACAGGAGAACCACGCCAACGATGATGAGAAGAATGGTCCCCATATTCATATTATGTATCTTCTCCTTGAAGAATGCCCGCCGCACTCGATGTCGCTCCAGCCAACGTACTCTTTAATATCTAGACCAAGCGATCGGGTCAGAAGGATGTACATGCCCAGTTACAGGCTACAGATTTCCAACCTGGTGTTCCAGAGCATTCTTGCTCACCACGGATAGGCCAATCGGCGGGTTTAAAGTCGTCATCTTTTATTGCCCTAACACGCCGCCGAAATCCCCTTTTCGGAATCGAGCAGGGCAAACAAGATGGCCGTGCCGCCCGCGCCGGTTATGAACAGCGCCATGGGGAAATACACTCTTCTTGATGGCTTAAAGAGATCTAACGGTGCGGGCGAAGAACGTTTGTTCGCGTCTTTATCCACTACTGACGTACATACCTCCTTCACCTCCATCCACCCCGCTAGTTCCGTTCCCAACATCCATAAGAAGGGCTCGTTTACTTTTGACCAGAAACGGAGCAGCTCTGACCGTTAGAATGTGGACCAAGGATCTCCTCCAGTCCAGAAGGGATTCGGAGAGATCGGCGCGAGAGTAGACGAAATAAGGCCGGACCGAGATCGTGGTTCTTAAGAATATGTCTTGATAGCGCGGGCATGACCGCGTGTTGGAGCCAGAAGAGATAGGCCCTGTTCAAGTTCATACCGGGATCCTCAGCATAGAGCCCCCGACCCGTTGCACTCCATGCATTACCCAGGTAAAGGTACGCATCACGGATCCAATCGATATGCGACCGGATCCCATGTCGTCGGAGCAGTGCATACGTCTCCCGGATGGGTTGGAGGGGGTCCAGGCCGCTCTGGTAGATCGGCACGTTTTTCCATGCTAATTTAGGATCAAACCGGCGGCTAGCGTGGAGGACGGGCTGCAGGTTGGTCTGAGGCAACGGCGCTCCTCGAATAGATTCGGGTTTCATAGCGAGCGAGGTTTTCAAGTTGAATAATACGCATACATTTCGGTTCCCTTCGGGATCGCTCCACTGCACACCGGTATCGATCGTGGCGAGAAGATAGACGTTCCCAGGCAGGAGCGTCGTTTCATCCGCCAGATCAGATGGAAGTCGGATGAGCCCTCCGGAAGGAAAGTGGGCGGGCATAGGCAGCCGAAAGAGGAAAGCTCAGCCCGGCTGATCTTGTGGAAAACAGCGAAGAAGAGATTAGCGGATGTCTGTGCAGTGACAGCCTCGTCCAGGAAGGCACGCAGACGATACGTGTTAAGTCGTTGCTGGGCTCTGGTGAACAACCCCGGATTTTTACCGTTCGTCGCCCACCACGGATGTCCCTGGAATTGAAGGAGCTGCCAGTCTGTGTCGCCTACTATGGTCTTGGCGACCGAGAGGGCAAAGGTTTTTTTGCCGCTTCCATCTGGGCCACAAAGCACGATCGCAGGCTTGGACTTGAGGGCGACCCAAATCCCAACCGCTGCATCACGCGAGATACCGACCTGGCTTAACGCGTGGATGGCCTGGTGTTCGGTCGCGGCCGAGACCCAGAGGGGAGGTCCGATTTCCTGAGAGTTCGCAGCCATATTCATCCGTACCCAGTCCCGGTTTTCAGCCTTCTTGTAAGATGACCGTCTCGTTCTCACCTGGTATTCGAGCCCGCCATCCTAATTTCTCTCGAAGATCTTTCTGCAAGGCTCTCGACGCGTTGGACTCTCCATGGACAATAAATACCTGGGAGGGCTCATCGGCGATGCCGGCGGCCCACTTGATCAGTTCGTCCTTGTCCGCGTGGGCAGACAGAGCATCGAGCTTCGCAATCTTCGCCCGGACTGGCACATCTTGCCCATGGATACGAATGCGGTCTACACCATCTAACAACCGGCGACCCCGAGTGCCAGATGCCTGGTAGCCGATAAAAAGCACCATGTTTTTGGGATCAGGGAGGCGCCACTTCAGGTGGTGGAGGATCCGCCCACCCGTGCACATGCCACTCGCGGAAATGATCACCGCAGGTCCTGGTCTGGCGTTCAATTCTTTGGAATCGGCCACCGCGGTGATGAAATGCGTATCTCGACACCGCAGGGGGCACTGATGCTCGTCCATTAGCAGATTAACGTCGAGATTGTGGTCATCGCCGTAGCGGCAGTAGATATGGCTGGCTTCCACTGCCATCGGGCTATCGATGAACACCGGAAGATCAGGAGCCAACCCACGATCCTGAAGCCTTCGGATCCAGTAAAGAATTTGCTGTGTGCGCCCGACTGCGAAAGCCGGGATGAGGAGTACCCCGCGGGCAGCGGACACCTTTTGGAGGTATTCCGATAATTTGTCTTCAATCGATTCGTCTTCATGGCTCCGGTTGCCGTAGGTAGACTCTATGAGCAGAACGTCCGCCTCTGTGATCGGGGAGGGTGGTTGCATGATCTCACTCTGGTATCGTCCAAGATCTCCCGAAAAGACGATCCTACGTGGACTGCCCCCATTTTCTATTCTCGCCTCGAGGATTCCAGCACCGAGGATGTGGCCTGAAGGCTTCCATGTGGCTGTGAGGGAATCCAAGGAACGTGGATCATGAAAAGCCACGGGTTGGAGCAGGTTCAACGCTGCCTCGGCGTCTTTTGAGGTGAAGAGGGGAAGCGCAGGATTGTGGCGGCTGTACCCCTTCTTGTTGGCGTAGGCAGCTTCCTGTTCTTGGAGGTATGCTGCATCCGGCAGGAGAAGCTCTAGTAGCGCGCAAGTAGCCTCGGTGGCCAATACCGGTCCGCGAAAGCCTTGAGCCACCAGGCGGGGTAAATACCCCACATGATCAATATGGGCGTGGGTCAGCAGAACAGCGTCGATATGATCAGGTTTGAAGGGGAAGGCCTGCCAGTTCTTGGCTTTCATTTTCCGGCCGCCCTGAAACAAGCCACAATCGACCAGGTAGTTTTTTCTCTGCAGCTGGAGCAAGAATCGGGACCCCGTCACGGTTCCCGCTGCGCCTAAAAACGTGATCTTAGCGCTCATGAAATCTCCTTGTACTTGAACATGGAATTGTAAAGTGCCTTAGATGGTGCTCATCTCAACTCTAAGGGACCTATGGTCGGATCCTAAAGCGCCCATTTGCCTGTTGCGCAGTCGGCAAATCAGCCTATGAATGGGTCGGATCATTGGGTTGAATGACATATCAGTGGAGACTCTGTTTTGACTTTAATACCAGACCTGGTGGAACGCATATTGTCAGGCAACGAATACGTGCGAGGGATCCTGGTAGGCGTAGCTCTGGGCGCTTACCCTTCAAGGATATAGAGCGAAAGCATTCCATCCTGGATCTTATACTCGAAACGGTCCAGGGGACGGGGTGGGGGACCAGCAAGGACAGTGCCGTCTTTCGCGTATGGACCGTTGTGGCAAGTGCAGAAGAAATGATTGAGGTCTTCTCTCCAAATGTACAGGCAGCTTAGATGGGTGCACACATTGGAGAAGGCGCTATATTCATCGGCGCTCATAAGGATGAAATAGACCCTATAACTCGTAGCATTGTGGCTTCCCAGCCGATGCGCTTGGTCCTCGTGAATTAAAAAAAACGTGGGCTTGCCCTCGACGAGATTCTCAACCGGGTCCTAGAGGCATACATAGGGGTCTTCTTGAGGCCAGGTAAAACCAGGAACCCAATGGCTGGTAACCCAATGACGGCGGAATGACATGGCCTAGAATGCCAACGACACCTGCCACAAAACGCTGCCGAGAAATTTCCATTCTACCTTTGGATCCTTCTACGATTGTCCGGTCTTAAGAATTCGTTACGGCATTCTCACCACATCTCACAAAACCCAATTGAAATGATTACGATGTTTTAGGCACGGGGCAGGGAGCGTCGTTTGGCGCAGTCGGGATAGACTTTACCATCTGACGTTTCTTGAGGGGTGAGAGAAGGGGATATTCCTTGAAGAGAATAGCGATCTTCCCTCGGCTTCTCTGCGGAGGCATTCCGATGTTGTGAAGCCGAGGGTACTTTTAAATCAAAGAAGGCTCGCCTTATTAGCCATTGGGCGAGCCTTCCCCACATTTTCTGCGCCTGTCTTCAGGCCGTAATTTGCTCTCTGCGCATCAGTTGAGCGTTGATGGCCACGATCACCGTGCTTAAAGACATTAACACTGCCCCGAGCGCTGGTGAGAGCAGGATACCGATGGGCGCCAGCACCCCCGCTGCGAGCGGCAGTGCCACGACGTTGTAGCCCGTAGCCCATATCAAGTTCTGGATCATCTTGCGGTAACTCGCACGACTGAGCGAGAAGATCTTGACGACGTCCAGAGGGTTGCTCTTGACCAGGATGATGCCCGCCGATTCGATCGCCACATCGGTCCCGCTGCCGATGGCGATGCCCACGTCTGCTCTAGTGAGCGCGGGCGCGTCATTGACGCCGTCTCCAACCATGGCCACCTTCCGGCCTTGAGCCTGCAGCGCGGACACCTTCTGATCCTTATGCTCAGGGAGCACTTCAGCGAAATACTGATCGATTCCCAGATCTTCCGCGACGGATTTCGCAACGGCTTCGCTGTCACCCGTGAGCATGGCGACCTCGATGCCCATCTCGTGCAGGCGATCGATGGCTCGCTTGCTCTCCGGACGGATGACGTCAGCGAGTGCGAAGCTTGCCACCATTTGATCATCTTGGACAAGATGGACAACGCTCTGGCCTTTCTTGCTAACCTGAAGTGCAAATTGCTTAAGATTCCCTTGAAGCGAGAGTTCCAGCATTTCAAGTAGCCGGGGTCCGCCAATGTATACCATATGACCATCAGATTTGGCGCGTACACCACGCCCCTTGATCGCCTCGAACTCGGTTATTTTAGGAAAGGATACCCCCCGCTCTTCGGCAGAGGTTCGAATACCCCTTGCGATGGTGTGTTCCGAGTCCCCCTCGATGGCCGCCGCCAAGGCAAGCGCCCTGTTTTCCGACCATCCATCGGCGGTGGCAATTTCGACCACGCCGAAGTCGCCCTTGGTGAGGGTGCCGGTCTTATCGAAGATGACCGTATTGATCTCGCGGGCTTTTTCAAGCGCGAGCCGGTCGCGCACCAGAATCCCGTTGTTGGCTCCCATCTCTGTGGTGATGGCCACGACCAGCGGGACGGCAAGTCCGAGGGCGTGCGGGCAGGCGATGACAAGAACAGTCGCTACGCGTGCGATGACCTCGACACCGAATCCGACCGCGACAGTCCATGCGATGCCTGTAAGCAGGGCAACACCAATGGCGATGTAGAAGAGCCATCCGGCGGCTTTGTCCGCCAGGATCTGTGTGTTGGATTTGCTCTGTTGGGCTTCCTCCACCAGGCGCATGATGCCTGCAAGCGCGGTCTCGTCGCCGGTGGCCTGCACACGTACCCGCAGGCTGCCATCACCGTTGATGGAACCCCCGATGACTTGATCGTCCGGTTCTTTCGACACCGGCATGGACTCGCCCGTGATCATGGCCTCGTTAACGTCCGAATTGCCTTCCACCACTTGGCCGTCCGCCGGAATGCTGGCGCCAGGTCGAACCAGGATGAGATCCCCCGTCCTGAGCTCGCTCGTCCTGACCTCCTCCACTTCACCGCTCGGGCCGATTCGTTCCGCGGTATCCGGCATTAACTTCGCCAGCTCACCTAGCGCTCCCGAGGCTTGTCTTACACTGCGCATTTCCAACCAATGGCCAAGGAGCATGATGTCGATGAGCGTGACCAGCTCCCAGAAGAATGTTATCCCCTGTGGAATAAAGAGCGCGGCCAGGCTGTAAATGAAGGCTACGCCGATAGCAAGCGAAATGAGCATCATCATGCCAGGTCGCCGGTTTTTCACCTCGGGCACGGCCATTTGCAGGAACGGCCAGCCCCCATAGAAGAAGATGATGACGGCGAAGACTGGGGTGATCCATTCGCTCCCGGTAAAGGGTGGCATCTCGAAGTTAAGTGTGACCTGAACGAATGGACTGTACAAAAGCACGGGGATCGAGATCAGGGTGCTTATCCAAAATCGGCTGCGGAACATCTGCTCATGGCCAACGTGATCTACAGAATGGTCATGCGCTTCTTTGTCCTGGTGGCTGCCACCGTGACCTTCAGGATGGCCATGGGTCTCCTTGGATTGTGGGGACTCGCCATGATCGTGGGTCATGGGATCTATGCTGTGGATGTGCTCTTCGGCTTGAAGATGTCCCTCGTGATCTTCGTGTTGCATGGTTAACCTCCCTTATTCATTACCAAGTCAGCTAGAAATCATAGTTCCGCGCAATATCTCCAACTGTATCTCCAAATCCTACTTTAGTAGTAATTGCAGCGGATACACTGAATATTACCTGGTGTCGATTTCCAGCGCAGTTGCAATTGCATGAACGATTGTATCTATGATCCGTTTGCTCCATTCTTGGCCTGCTTTGATGATTGCGACTTCGCTTTGCCCCTCGCTCCCATGGATGGTGAGGCCATATTGCTTGCCTTCCCAATCGTACAGCATGAGTACGACCAACTGACAACTGCAGGGGATTGTGCCATGATGCGGGCAAGGTGAATGATGAGGGGCACATGCAGATTGTAGATCGAAAGAGCGATTCACACGTAACCCCAACGCTCTAAATGCGTCCATGAGAATTGTGACGATAGCATCCGCAGGTGCTTCGATCGTAAGAATTATCTCACTGTAACTCATGCTAATCCTATAAAACGTCAAAGTTAGTCTTTCACCAATCACATGAATTGTCATCTCTCTAATGGAATTTGTGAGGAGGCTTATTGCGTATGATCCAGTACGCATATCAACGTAACCATAGCGCATCTTTTTACGCGCCATTTAACGTATCCCACTATGCTCTTTTTATTAAGCAGCTATGCACAATCTCTTTGTCGTTGAAGGGATCCAATATTCAGAAGGGGAGATGTACTCATGCTAATCAGCGATGGATGAGTCCTTTACAAAACCTTTAATCAGGCGACATCGTTCGTTTAAGGTTCCTGATTACACTTATTACCAGAAAACAGAGCAGCAAATATCAATACAGATCTAACGGAGGTGTTACGATGATGACAGGTTTTAGCATGGGGTTCGGGGTTGTAGGGCTCTTACTAATGCTCCTTTTTTGGGGCGGTTTGATCTTTGGGGCGGTCTGGATAGTTAGAACAGTGTTCCAAACTACCTCCTCAACACGAATGGTGCAAGTCCATAACGCAGGCGACATCCTGGATCAACGGTACGCTCGCGGAGAGCTCACTCGTGATCAATATGAGGGCATTCGACAGGATCTCGAAACTTAAGGTTGTCGATGACCCATTCATCCCCTGAAGCATCGGTACGGCGAACGCACCGATGATCAGGGGACACCGGTTCCTAGAATAACTAGGGGCTCGCCTTGTTGGAGGGCGGCTGGTCAGGATGTGATCAAGGAGCTTGTGGTTCTGGAGCTTGATTACGGTTGCTGCTCACGAACCGGAGTGCCAGATTGGTGTCGAAGCTTTCGAATTCCTGCATTCGACCCCAGGAGGTCGCTACCACGGGGAAATCGATCGATGTCCATGGGAACGCGACAACCTTGATGTTTCTGGCGTCATCCATCACCTCCTGGAGCTGACCTTTCAATTCAGCACATCCGACCTCATCCAATATTTCGCAGTTATACCAGAAGACGATATAACCATGCTCAAGGTTGTGGACCAGATAGCCGGTTGGGTACGGTCCAATGTCGACTACCGTTGTTTCATCATAGAAACCTGCTTTCAATGGAGCATCGTAATGAGGACCAGATGTGGGCGGGTCAGAGTTGAAAGGTCCAGGATCCTCGCCCACCGGGACATGGAGACTGCTGGGCATGATGGGTAACGCCTCTCCAGCCGCAGGTTTGACGGCTCGCCAAATAAGAGTGCCTCCCAAAACCAATACGACCCCAACAATTCCACTCCAGATGATCGTGGACCGCCGTCTCTCACGCTGTTGCCGTTTCCTCAACCTCTTTCTTGTGTCTTTATTTCCCATGTTTTCTCCATTAGCGTATAACCGTGGCGTGGGCTGTACGCCACGGTTGACCCAGGATCATCTCCATTATGGATGGTTCAATCGAGGATCCTATTATGGTGCGATGAATTCATACCCGGCGGCGGACCAGGCTCTGAATCCCCCATCTAAATTGAATACGTTGGAGAATCCAAGACGTACAAGCTCTCTGGCTGCGGTTGCACTCATGCTGCCACTTCGACAATAGAGCACAATCTTGGAATTTGTATCCTCCGGAAACTCATCGAGAAAATCCGCGATCTGATCGAACGGTATGAACGCGTCGGTGTTGGGTAATTCCCCCTCATAGGGTACATGCACATTGACAAAGAAGAAATCCTTGTCCTCCAGCATGGTTGCCAACTCTTGGGGGATGATGTCCGTATACTGAGCATCGCCCTCTACGGGGACGATTTGTCCTAACTCCGTCTCCCCCATGGGCAAGCCCGAAGTTGAATTTCCGCAGGCGGTCAGGATAAGACCTGCAAGAGCGATCAGTGCGAGGCTCCACCCCCCGTGCTTAATGGATGTGCCTGTCCAAAGAAATTTCATCGACTATCTCCTATTTTTGATTTAAGCTCGATCAACAATTACTTGGCTGCTGGCGGAGCAATAGGGCTTCCAGACCAGAGCATCCAGCTTTGATTGTTAAATAATGTCGCCTTTGAATTGGTAATACGCCCATCCCATTGCCCAGCCAACGAGCCCGCCCAAGAGACCGATACCCCACTGCACTGGATGTGAACGCAGAGCCAAGGCCGTCTCTCCCACCAAGTAGCCAATCATGGCCATGCTGGTGGTCGCGAGCACAACTACCACTGAAGGTCCCTCATCTTCGGACCTCCTGTTTGAACGCGAAGGGCTAGATCTCTTGCGTTTGTTCATGGTCGTTTCACTCCAGATCATTGAAGAATAGTAAGATCCAACCATTCCCGGAAGGCTCGGGGCTGCGGGAAGAGCTATGCTGAGGGGGGATCATGTACAAGCGCAAGCTGGTCCATCGCCAGCTGAATCAGGTTCTTAGTGCCCTTATCAATAATGCCATCAGAGGGTGGGACCACTGAGACATACGTCCTGTCGTCGTAACCATGGACCTCCAGAGATATTGGGGGCTGCCCTTCTTGGCGTACGATGTAAACGACATACTGACAGGTGCATTGAGAGGTCTCATGATATGAACAAGGGCAGAGTTCGGGATCTAATAATGACTCGCGCGCGGATTGCAAGTCGAACGATTGGATTGCAATAAGACCAACCTCTTCTAGGGCTCGCCTCAGAAGAGTTTGCACTTCAGACCAGGGGAGGGGGAGGGAGAGCAGTGTTTCCATCATGAACTTGCATGAAGTTTACTGAATTACTCAAAATACTTCGAGCGCTTTCTGGCGGCACACTAAATAAGCAAAATGGCGTACCCCGTCGTGAAGGGATTATTCAATCCCGCTATTAAGGGACAGGCGGGTGGTAATCTGAGTCCCCTGGTTCGGAATGGAGTGGATATCCAAGTGAGCACCGATCAAGATTGCTCTCTCTACCATACCGATCAAGCCATAGTGGCCGGTTCGCGCCAGGTCGCTGGTTTGGTCGGGCGGCTGGAACCCAACTCCATCGTCGCGGACGGCAATGAGTGAACCGTCCTCCTCGAAGTTGACAGTAATCCACACATGTTTCGCATGTGCGTGGCGGCCTACATTAGACAGCGCTTCTTGGATAATACGGTAGAGCGCCAGTTCGATCTCTGCGTCGAGGCGCCGGATGTCCCCCTCCGATTGAAACGAGACCGGGATATCCAGCTCCAACTCGGTATCCCGCGCGAGCATTTGCAAAGCAGGGATCAACCCGAGATCTTCCAGGTAGATCGGTCGAAGACCACGGGAAAGTCGACGCACTCGTTCAATCGCTTCCTGGGTTGATTGATGCAGCTCATGGAGTTCTTGTATGTCATCAAGGCCATTGTTCCGACGGCTGATACCAATCATCTGGACTTGTTGGCCTAAAGCGATCAGATCTTGGATGGTCTCGTCGTGAAGCTCACGAGCTAAGCGTCTTCTCTCATCCTCTTGGGTCCGCGTCATAGTATTGATGTACCCTCGTAGCGCATCTTGCGCCGTGCGGATTCGTTGGGTCATCAGGGTGAGTGTTTGTTGAAGATGCTGGATCTCTGCGATCCCACCTACCGGCTCTTCAACCGCATCATAGTCTCCCCCTGCAAGTCGATCGGCTTGTTGCTCCAATTTTCGGAGGGGGCTCACGATCTGGCGAGAGCCGAACCAAAGAGCGATAAGCATGACTCCCAAAGCGGGCACAAGCACCAGGGGTGCAAGAAGCGACAGATTCAGGACAGGACTGGTCACCGTTTCCCACGGTTCCTCGATGATCAGAGCCCAGGCAGTGGGAAGGATCGGGCTGAATGCAACGACGTGCTCGCCGTCATCGGCGGGTAGGTAGGAGGAGCCGGTTTCACCCCGCAGGGCTGCCTGCACACCAGGATGTGCGGACATTAGATCTTCCTGTAAGACGGTCCCAACGCTTGTCAAAACGCGCCCGGAGCTGTCTGTTAGAAAGGCACTATAACTCTCCGAGCTGGTCATGGGGCCCAGGGTCGCGGTCCGCATGAGGCTTGTGATCGTGAACGCACCCATGGCGACCTGATCGTCGCGACGAGCGGCCACTAGGACCATCGCCCCTGCTTCGGTATCCGGAAGTACCTCG
>DAOUDJ010000247.1:0-2494 GCA_034430795.1 Anaerolineales bacterium
TGCAGTATGCCATCCGTACCTTGCGGTGACAACCCTGAAGCCTCTATAATCGCCGTATGAGCCGAGTCTCAAATATATACCGATTACAAGAGCTGGACCTCGAAATCCGCCGCAGCCACGAACGTATCGCAGAGATCGACATTTTGCTAGCGGACGACAAGGAGGTCACAACGGCGCGCTCAGATTTCGAAAACCAGGAACAACAATTGGCGGAAGTAAAACTGGCGGACTCAAAGGCCGATCACGAAGTCGAATCGCAACGGGCCAAAATCGAAAATACACAGAAAGCGCTGTATGGCGGCAGTGTCACCAACCCCAAAGAGCTCGAAGATTTGCAATTGGAATCCGAATCGCTGAAACGCTATCTCGACACATTGGAGGACCGCCTGCTCGAGGCAATGGTCGCCCTCGAAGAAGCCGAGCGCAAGCACACACAAGCAAATCAAAAGTTGACTGAACTTATCGCCAGGAAGAGCGGCGAGAACGAACTTCTAACCGCAGATCGCCTTGATCTACTCTCTACGATCGAGCGCTCTGAGACCGAAAGAGAAGTGGCGCTCAGCAACATCAGCACAGATGACTTGAAAACCTACGAAAAATTCCGGCAGCGTTTCGACGGGATTGCATTGGCTCTCCTCATTGACGGTAACTGCGGCGTTTGTGGCGTGGACCTTGCACGATCAAAGGAACAAGATATCCGCAGTGGAAACACGCTGGTATATTGTGATCAATGCGGTCGCATACTTTATGCAGGATGACCATCTATGATTACTATCATTCGTAATTTATACATTAGATTGTTTGGCAACTACTTCGACATAGGTGAATTCATCTTCGGCATCCTGCTCGGCATACTCGGCGCGTTCTTTTACTTCAAGTTAGAGCCTATTCGAAATGAGATCTCCGGTTGGTTCGAGGGACGTTCTCAAGAAAAGGGAAGTCGTCGTAAAAGGGTCTCTGCTGATCAGTATCGATCGGACATCATCGCTAAAGCCCAATCAATGCACGTTGCCCGGGCGATCTTTTCTCTCGAGGAACTCCTCGTTACACCCCGGCTTCTCGCCCCTCCTATCGCACAGGGTCCAGATAAAGACGAAGATGTTCCGGAAAAAACACTTTCGATCTTGCCAACTTTGCCCGATTGGAATTACCTGTCTGGCATCTATCAAGCACCGACAATCAGTTTTGGAAACGCCCTATCATCGAAGACAAACATCCTCATTACCGGTTGGCCAGGAGCCGGCAAAACGACTGCGCTCGCGTATCTCGCCATCCGCTCCGCGCTCAGAGATCCAGAAGTTGGGCCTGCCGCAGAGCTAACACCGGTATTCCTGCACGCTGCAGCGCTCGTTCTCGATCGATCTTCGGAGAAAGATCCTCTCAAGCCAATCGTAACCGCCGTTCAGGAATCGGCATCCCACTCAGCCGCCTCCCGGATCCCGGGCCAACTCCAGAGTGAATTTAAACGCGGTCGGGCTCTTCTGCTTCTCGATGGGCTGGACGAATTCACAGAAAATGAAATCCCTTCTGTCTCAGCCTGGCTTGAACGCTTGGTGGAAAAATATCCTGGAAACCTGATTGTTGCCGCGGGACCGGTCATGTACTTCGACGGTCTCACACGAGCTGGTCTGGTTCCCGTTCAACTTGCACCGTGGACAGCGCATGATCAAAAAGTCTTCATGAGTAAGTGGGCCGAAGCCTGGCAGACTCATATCGCCCCATTGCTGCCCAAGCGACGGCTTGCGGATATCGATACTGCCTTGATCACGGGTTGGCTCACAAACACTTTCCAGGGCTGGTCTCCGTTGGAAATCACATTGCAAACCTGGGCTTCATACGTCGGCGATGTGCGCGGAGATCGCATCATCGACAGCATGGAAGCGTACGTTGACCGCATGCTCTCAGCGGGCGAGATCAAGTCAACCATGACGACAGCCCTCAACTGGATCCAAAGCCAGTCGGGGATTCTTACAGATCGTTCAATCCGCCGCGGCACACCCATAACCAAGATGGTAGAGGCAGGTATCATTACTCGCCATGCCGGGAATCGTCTAACCTTCTCACAGCCTAATATCGGCGCATACCTCGCCGCTCGAGAAATTGCGGATAACGGTTCCGCGCCAGATTCACTTGAAATCGGCTGGTCACCCGCAGACCTTACGCTTGGATACCTGGCTGCGGTCGGGGATATCTCCACCATCAGCGAGCGGTATCTACAAATCAAAGATGATCCCTTGGAGCTGCCCCTGCTAGCATTAGCGCGCTGCCTTCCTGAAGCACGGAAAAAAGCACCCTGGAGAGCGGATGTCCTGCGTCGCCTGGCCGCGCTTGTGACCGATCCAAATCGCCCCTACGGACTTCGATTGCGTGTGGTCCACGCTCTCTCCGCAGCGAAAGAGGAATCGGTCGCGGTTCTTTTCCGACGACTGCTCGAATCGGATAAACCCGGCAGTAGAGTCCTTGGCGCACTTGGACTGGGAGGCATGCGGGACGA